>CALLYX010000291.1 GCA_937858775.1 uncultured bacterium
CGCTCGGGGATTCCCATGATGCTCTTGGTCTCCCCGCGCGTCACGAAATACTCCATGAACGGTATCACGGCCACCTTGCGGATACGGTCGTACTGTTCGAACGCCGGGAACGTCTGCAACCGAATCGTGTCCTGGTTTATCCCGGTGACGCAACCGCAGGCGCAGAGCGCGACCGCCGCCCCGAGATGCCATCGCCTCACCCTCATCGCCCCCCCCTTTCGCCCCCCCCGGCGGCCGCCGCCGTCGGCGCTATCGCCATCAGGCCGTGAAGGGCGGAGTCCGGAATCAGCTCCGGCCGCTCCCAGTCCAGCCCCTCGGCGTCGGCCCGCTTCATGGCATAGGCCCGGTACGGCTCCTTCCGCCAGTAAGGCCCCACGGCAGAAAGCCCGCCGGGCGCGCCGCCCGTCCCCTGGCGGGCTTCCCCCTTTTCCACGGCTACCGTGAGCTTGTCGACCCTGCCCTTTAGGCCGACAAGCCGGTTTTCGGCACCAGGCCTTTCCGATCGCCCCCACCCGGATTTGAATCCCATGTAGGCGCGCGACGGGAACCGCTCGACGGCGTGCGAGGCGAAGCCGTGCCCCCAGCACCCCTCCATGAGGGACCTCACGACTTCCCACGCATCCTGCTCGAACTCCCCTTCCGCGCCGCCGTTCCTGATCACGGCCGAGATAGTGACGTCGTACCCGCCCCCCGGCCCCTCGACGCAGGACGCCGTCATCTCCTCCGCGACGACCCGCTCGCCGGCGCCGTGGCCGGCGGGGCCGTCGCGGAAGAAGCGCCGGAGCTCTTCAGTGAGGGCCGGGCCGAGGGCGGCGCCGCGGAGGAATCGGTCGCCGACGCGCACGAACCCCTCGTCCTCGGCCATCCTCACGCACCCGGCGGCCTTGTCGTCGATGGAGGCGATCTCCCGCGGGTCCGACAGGGCCCAATACCCCTGCGCGCGGAGGGAGAGGAGCAGGTCCTTGGCCTTGCGGAACCCGGCCAGGGCGGCCTCGTACTCCCCGTCCCCGAGCGCCTCGTCGGCCTCCCCGATCGCCCTCTCGGCTTCGCGCGCCTCCCCGATAGAGCGCGCCACCGAGCAGCCGGCGGCCGCGCACAGGAGCGCCGACGCCAGCAGGGCCGCAGAACATGCAGGTCTCATGGAACCGGGCTCCACCGTGAGGCGCCGACGTCATTCCCCGAGTCGAAACGCGTCACGCACGAGCGTGCATTCGCCCTTCCCGCCGGCGCCCCAGAGGATTCCCACCACGTCGAATCGCGTCCGGGCGAGGTTCATGGAACAGGAGGCCAGGTAATGCCGCGCCGCAAGGGCGAGGCGGCGCCGTTTGGCGCTGGTTACCGCGCCGAGGGGGGAGCCGTACCTCTCGCTGCTCCTTCCCTTGATCTCCACGAACACGACGGTCTCGCCGTCTCGGGCGATCAGGTCTATCTCGCCGAAGGGGCACCGGTAATTCCGCGCGAGGACCCGGTATCCTTTACCGCGCAGGAACCGCCGGGCCAGATCCTCGCCCCTTTCTCCCAACCACCCGGCGCGCACACGCACCCCCCGGCGCCGGCTGGGCGGACCCGCGGACGCCGCCGGCGGCGCCGCCCCGGCTACCGGGTCTTGCCGCCCGTCTTTTCTCGTGTATAGTAGAGCTTGGCCCGCCGGACCGGTTCCCGCTTCGCCACCTCTATCCTGGCGATCATCGGGGAGTTGAGCAGGAAGACCCGCTCCACCCCCTCGCCGTAGGATATCTTGCGAAGCGTGGCGGACGCGTTGACGCCGCTCCCCTTCCGCCCTATCACCTGTCCGGTGAATGCCTGCAGCCTCTCCTTCTCGCCCTCCCTGATCTTCACGTGGACCTTGAGGGTGTCGCCGACCCTGAACTCCGGCAGGCCCTTCTTGAGATACACCTTCCCGATCTCTTCGATGATCCTCATCTTCGTCTCTCCTTGAAACGTCAACGGCCGCCCCGCATCTCCCGGAGCAGCCCCCTGTCTTCCTCCGTGAGCGCCGCCCTCTCCAACAGGTCGGGCCTCCGCTCCATTGTCCTCCGCAGCGCCTCCCTCCTGCGCCATCGCCTGATCTTCTCGTGGTCCCCGGAGAGCAGCACCGCGGGGACCTCGATGCCGCGGAAAACGCGCGGCCTCGTGTAGTGGGGATAGTCGAGGAGCCCTTCGCGGAACGACTCCTCCCTCACGGACCGCTCGTCCCCGACCGCACCGGGGAGGAGCCGGGTCACCGCGTCTATCAGGACCATCGCCGCCAGAGACCCGTTGCTGACGACGAAATCGCCCACCGATATCTCCTCGTCCATAAGCAGCTCGCGGGCCCGCTCGTCGATCCCCTCGTAATGGCCGCTCACGAGGAGGAGATGGCGGCCCCGGGATAGCCTCTCGACGGCCCCGTGGTCCAGCCTCGCCCCCTGCGGGCTCAGGAGCACCACCCGTGTCCCTTCGCCGCGCAGGGCTTCCACGGCCGCCGCGAGCACCCCGGCCATCATGACCATGCCCGCGCCGCCGCCGTACGGGGCGTCGTCCACCTTCCGGTGGATGTCCCCCGCCCAGTCGCGGAGGTTGTGCACGGCGAGATCCAGGATGCCCCTCTCCCGCGCCCGCTTCATGATGCTCTCGCCGAAGTAGCCGGAGAACATACCGGGAAAGAGGGTCAGCACATCGATTTTCACCGGCGATCCCCGCCCCCCGCGGGGGCCCTAGTCGATGATTTCGAGTTCGACCCGCAGGTTCGACCGGGCCGCCGCCGCGTCGAGAAGGGCGCGCATGGCCTTGATGGTGCGGCCGCCCCTGCCGATCACCTTGCCCATGTCGCACCGGTCGCAGTTGATCTCGAGGAGCGCCCCCCCCGGGGCCTCCCGCTGCGTCACGCCGACCTCGTCCGGCCGCTCGACGAGCGCCTTCACCACGTATTCGACAAAACCCTTCATCCGGACCTCGACGATCGCCCGCGGCGCGCGGCCCCCCTTACCTCTCCGCCTTGCCGGCGCGTACGGCCTTCTTATCGCCCTCTATGCCGGCCTTCCTGAGGATTGCCGCGGCTGCGATCGAAACCTGCGCCCCGACCCCCAGCCAATATCGGATGCGCTCCTTTTCGAGGCTGTAGTTCTCGCCCTCGTCGAGGGGACGGTACGTGCCGAGGTTCTCCAGAAAACGCCCGTCCCGAGGGCTCCGTTTGTCGGCCGCCACAATACGGAAAAAGGGCCTGTTCTTCCTCCCCATCCTTCTCATCCTGATCACCACCGCCATTTGGACATCCTCCCATGCTTGATATGCTATTCATTCCCCCGGAATGCATTACATAATACGCCCCGGCTCGCGCGCGCGGTCGGGCGGCCTGGACGCGGCATTATACCACAGCCCGGGGCCTCCCGCCGGAATAAATTGCGGTCTCACGGCAGGATGAAATCGTGTCCGGGGTACTTGACGCTGAGCACGGGACACGGCGCCTTTCGGATGACCTTCTCCGCGGTCGAGCCGAACATGGCGTGGCTCAGGCCGCTGCGGCCGTGCGTCGCGATCACTATCAGGTCGGCCTTCCGCTCCCGCGCCATCCGCACGATCTCGGCGAAGGCGCGGCCCTGCGTCACCACGGCCTCGACGGGGACTCCAGCCGGCACCTTCGCCCCGGCGATCTCCTCCAGTCTCTCCTTCGCCCTCTTCTCGAAATCCTCGAAATCCTTCCTGTCCGGGGCGTACGGGGCGAAATATGCGGGATCGGTGAGGAAGATGTCCACCACGTGCATGAGGACGATCCTCGACCCGTACTCCATGGAGAAGCTCACCGCGTAGTCGAGCGCGTGCAACGAGAAGTCGGAGAAATCCGTCGGGAACAGAATCGTCTTCAGCGCTATCATGGCCCCTCCTCTCAATCGCGACGCACCGTCGCTCCGACGCCGCCAGTCTACCGCCGCGACCCGGCCGCGATCAAGGGCAATCCGCGCGCGTGCGGCGATTGTTCTACCCCCCCCTTGCGCGGGCGCCCGCCGGCGTGTAAATTGATCCCGGCATCGAAGCCGCGGGAGGACGCATGACCACGAAGACGCTTTTCATCGACAAGAAGCTTCCGGACAAGAGCCGGGCCGTCGTGGAGTTCCTGCTCAGGGCCTCGATCGAGGCGATCGGCGCCGACGGCACCTCCGTGATGCTGCTCTCCGCCGACGGCGGGACGCTCGCCATGGTGGGGATGGCGGCGCGCCGGGGCGGGCTCGCCTCGAACATCGGCATCTCCGTCAAGAGGGGTGAACGGGTCTGCGGCAGGGCCGTGCAGACCGGCGAGACCTACATCATCAACGGCGACGTGCAGAAGAACCCGGCCTTCGCGTCGTTGAAGAAGTACCAGGAGATCAAGTCGGGGATGTCGTCCCCCCTGAAGGCGGGAAACAAGATACTGGGCGTGCTCAACCTGAAGAGGATCGAGATGGACGAGCCGCTCAGCGCCGACGAGGCGCGCATCGCCGAGGGGCTCGCCGCCATCGCCGCAGAGATCCTCGCCTGACGGCCGCCCCCGATCGTCCCGCGCCCCCTCCCTTACGCGAACCAGCGCGCCGTCCTCTTGCATATCCAGACGAGCCACAGCATCGTGGGGACCTCGATGAGGACCCCCACAACGGTGGCGAGCGCCGCCCCCGAGGAGAGGCCGAAGAGGAGCGCCGCGGTGGCGATGGCGACCTCGAAATGGTTCGACGCCCCGATCATGGCGCTCGGCGCCGCGTCCTCGTAGCCCAACCGGAGGAACCTCGCGAGGCCGTAGGTGATCCAGAAGATGAGCATCGTCTGGAGGAAGAGCGGGATGGCGAGCCAGAGGATGGTGAGCGGCTTCGAGGCGATGATCTCCCCCTTGAAGGAGAAGAGGAGGACGAGGGTGGCGAGGAGGGCGGCGATGGTGACGGGGGTGAGCAGGTGGAGGAACCTCTCGGTGAACCACGCCTCCCCTTTCGCTTCGATGATCCACTTCCTCGAGCAGTACCCCGCGACGAGCGGGAGCGCCACGTAGATCGAGATCGAGAGAAGAAGCGCCTGCCAGGGGACGGGGATGCGCCCGACGCCGAGGAGGAAGCCCCCGAGGGGGCCGTAGAGGAGGAGCATGGAGAGGGAGTTCAGCGCCACCATGACGAGCGTGTGCCCGTCGTTCCCCCTCGCGAGGTAGCCCCAGACGAGCACCATCGCCGTGCAGGGGGCGATGCCGAGGAGGATGCAGCCGGCCAGGTAGCTCCGCCAGAGCGGAACCTCGAGCATCTTCACCCCGCCGCGCAGCACGACCCTCCCCGCCCCGTACGCGGCCCCGACGGCCAGGTCGAGACCGATCGGCATCTTCACGCGATCGACTGCATCAGCCCCGATGAAACGGACGAACAGGGTCCCGAGAAAGAAGACGGCGATGGCGTACATGGTGAACGGCTTGATCGCCCAGTTCGCGAAGAGCGTGAGCGCCACCGGCCTCGGCGCCGCCCCCGCCCTGACCACCTCGGCGAAGTCGATCTTCACCATGATCGGGTACATCATGAAGAAGAGGCAGACGGCGATCGGGACCGACACCGCGGGCGCGCCGCCGACGCAGATGGCGAGGCCGTCGAGGAACGCCGCGACGCCGGGGGCGACCCGCCCGAGCCCTATCCCCGCGAGGATGCAGAGGATCACCCAGACCGTAAGGTATCTCTCGAAGAAGCCGAGCCCGCGCGCGGGCGGTTCCGGCGGCGCGCTCATCGGCCGCACCCCCCCGCAGGAGGGGCCGCGCCCCGGCCCTTGACCGCCTTCACCTTGATGCTGGAGACGCACTCCTCGACCTCCCGTATCTTCTCCCGATCAGCCCCGTACGCCTCGGCCATCGCCTTCGCCGTCACGTCGTTGACGACGTCGGCGACCGGGAACGCGCGCTCCTCGATGACCTCGATCCCGCCGAAGCCCGCGGCCCCTATCGCCCCCAGATAGGCGCTTTTCAGGAGCGCCCCCGAGATGCACCCGGCGCGGACGGCGGCGGATTCCCTGATCTTCTCCGGGAGCCCCCTCTTCAAGACGAGATCGGAGACCATGAGCCTCCCGCCCTCTTTCAGCACGCGGAACGCCTCGCGGAACACCCGCGCCTTGTCGGGGGAGATGTTGACAACGCAGTTCGAGATCACCACATCCACCGACGCGTCCTCGACGGGGAGATCTTCGATCTCCCCGAGCCGGAACTCCACGTTGGTCGCCCCCCATGCGCGGGCGTTTTCCCGGGCCTTCTCCACCATCTCCGGCGTCATGTCCACGCCGATGACCCTCCCCCGTGCCCCCACCCTGCGGGCCGCGAGGAAGCAATCGAATCCCGCACCCGAGCCGAGATCGAGGACCGTCTCCCCCTCCACGAGCGACGCGTGGGCGATGGGGTTGCCGCAGCCGAGGCCGAGGTTGGCCCCTTCCGGAACGGCCTCCAGATCCTCCGCGGAGTAGCCGATCCGCCTGCCCAAGGCATCCGCCGCCCTCCCCGCCCCGGGCGCGCAGCGGCAGCGGCACGGCGCGCCCTTGCGCGCCGCCCCAGCGTACCCCTCCCTGACGATCCTGCGTACGCCGTCCTCGTCCATCACGCCTTCCCCTCCGCTCATCCGCCCCTCCTTCGCCGCCGCGCGCAGATCCCCCGCGGGCCCATGGGCCGCATATCCCCGAGCCGCCGCATGTCCCTCTTCACGGCGGGGACGCCGTTGAAGCACGCGCGCAGGCATCCCTGCAGCGCGCGCTCGAGCTCGTTCCGGGGCGGGAAGAGGGCATAGTATACCCATCTCCCCTTCCGACGGCCGGCGACAAGGCCGGCCCCCCGCAGGGCGGCGAGGTGGCGCGAGACCCTTGATTGCGGGAGGCCGAGGACCCGCTCGATCTCGCACACGCACAGCACGCGCCGCGAGAGGAGGACGAGCATCCTCAGGCGGGTCTCGTCCGAGAGGGCCCTGAAGACGGCGATCCTGTCCCCCATCGCGGCCATGGTATTATTATATCCGGATATGGTAATGTATCAAGCGAAAACGCCTGGGCATTCCCCCATGGGACGCCTACGGCCTGCGGGCCCCCGGCCGCCCCCCCCTCTCACTCAGAAGCCTCCGTGGGGGGCACGGCGAGAGGCCGATGGATTGCGTGACGAGGTCGGCTATCCCGCGCCACTTTTCGCTCACGACCCGGTAGTTGCGCGGATCGACGATGCTGTCGCGGGTCAGGATATAGCATAGGCTCACGTTCCGGTCTCCTCGGGCTGGATGGCCGATGACAAGCCCCTTCCACGGCACCCCGACGGAGAGAACGAACTCCTCGTCGCTCCGGACCTGGGAGAGAAGGCAGCCGTCCCTCTGGCGCGCGAGCCTCCCGCCCTCGACCCGGTAGACGCCCGAGGTGACGCCCCCCTTCGGGGTGAACGTCCCCTTTCCCCGCGTGTAGAGCGTGAGCGCCGAGCCCCTGATCGGGGGGAGGGCGCGGTTGTACTCCTCGATCTCCCGCCGCGTGATCTCCCGGATGTCGAACCACTCGGCGAGATGGAAGAAGGTGAGCGGCACGCAATCCTCCCGGGCCTGGAAGTCCGCCAGGTATTGCGACTCGCCCACCATCCTGGCGTTCACCTCGCTGACGCAGATATCCTTCACCCGGTTATCCCTGTCCACGGTCGAGAGGAAATCCACACCGAAGTTGCCGCGGTAGCCGTTCTCGCCCAGCCACCGCCCGATCCGCCGGACGACGTCGTGCATCAGGCGCACCTGCCCGGGGGAGAATGCGTCCACGGTGTAGTCGGATCCGATGTACTGCCCGGGGAGCTGCACGAAGTACGGGTCCCCGCACACCTGGATGTCGGGCTGTGAGACGGCCACCGTACCGTTCACCACGCAGCCGGTGCAGTTGGGGCATGGCCCGTCGAGGAACGGCGTTATCTTCGCGGAAGTGACGGCGAACGAGTGCCCCATCAGGCGGCGCTTCTCCCCGATGACCCGCGCGTAATCTTCCTCGCTGAAGACGAACTCCGTCCCGCGCCCCGCCTGGGAGAGCGGGGTCTGGATGACGAACCCCCCGTCGAACCGGTCTGAGAGCTTCCGGTAGTCCAGCTTCGAGAACGGGAGGACGATGCTCTCCGGCGGCATCGGGATCCCGATCTTTCCCGCCTCCTGCGCGAGGCGCGCCTTGAACTCGAAGAAGTCCTGCATGATCTTGGCGTGCGTGAGGAGCCTCCAGTGCGGGGCGTAGTTGTAGATGAACTCGTGGATCGGGGCGGATGGGGCGAACGGGGCGAGGCACGGCTTCCCGCCGAGCGATTCGACGTGGGCGGCTATCTCCCCGCCGCGGTCCCGCAGGTAGTTCAGGTAGAAGTCGGATCCGTCGGTCATCCGGACCCGGTTTTCCTTCTCGTGGGAGAAGACCCTCGCCCCCCACTCGGGCTCGATATGCCGGGCGACCTCGTCGCCGTAGTATAGGGCGATGATGGTCCGGACCGGCATGAAGTGCCTGAACATATCGGCGCCGATCGGACCGAGGCCGTGGTAGACCAGGCGGGCGTTCCTGAACCATTTCCGCGCGGCAATGGTCTTTTTCAGCGCCTTGAGGCTCGAGAGCGGGCCGGGCATGTGAAATCCTCCGTAGGCCTGCCAGGGGATGAAGGCGGCCGATCCTCTTCCGATCCCGCACATTATAGCCGGGCGCCCCCGGAACCGCCATCGTTATGGATCGGGACCGGGGCCGTCCCGCTCATCAATCGCCCGAGCGCGGGCGCTGCCGGCACTCCCTTCCGGGAGGCGGCGGCGGGCTGCCGCGCTGTCCGCAGCCCGCATCCGGCGCCCGGGGGTCAAGCCGCGGGCGCCCCCCGTGACAGCATCCCGGCGTCGCGGAGGTCGGCGTATGCGCCGCTCCCGCCCGAGATATTGACGGCGTTGAACCCCCTCTGCGCGAGCATCCGGCCGGCTATGTAGGAGCGGTGGCCGCTGACGCAAAAAACGGCGACCGTGCGCCCCTTCGGGATCTCCGCGAGGCGGCCGCGCAGCTCATCGAGCGGGATATGAAGCGCCCCCGGCACGGGGGCCTTCCCGGCCTCCAGCCCGTTGCGGACATCCAGGAGGATCTCATCCCCCGACAACCCGTCCCAATGGACGTGCGTCACCAGCCCTTCCACGGTGTTCAGCGCGGCAAGGCCCGCGAGGTTCACCGGGTCCCGCACCGAGCCGTACGGGGGGGCGTAGCAGAGTTCGAGCTCCGCCAGGTCGCGGACGCTGAGTCGATGCCGGAGCGCCGCCGCGAAGATATCGATCCGCCTCTCCACGCCCTCACGGCCCACGGCCTGCGCCCCCAGCAAAAGGCCGCCCTCCGGATCGTAGAGGAGCTTGATCGCGAGGGGGGTCGCCCCCGGGTAGTACGCGGCGTGGGCGGGCGGGCGGAGGTAGACCTTGGCGTACCGCCTCCCCGCCGCCTTGAGCGCCTTCTCGTTCGCCCCGGTCATCCCGGCCGCCATCTCGAAGAACTTCACGATCGCCGTTCCAAGCGTTCCGCGGTACGCGTCTTCCCTGCCGAAGATGGCGTTCACCGCTACGCGGGCCTGACGAGCCGCGGGCCCCGCGAGGGCGACGCAGCGCATCCCCCCCGCGACCGGGTCTTCCGTCTCGACCGCGTCGCCCACGGCGAAGACC
>CALLYX010000292.1 GCA_937858775.1 uncultured bacterium
CCGCCTCGGCCGCCCCCGATCTCAAGCGGGTCACGCTCGAGCTCGGCGGCAACGACGCGGCGATCCTGCTCGACGACGTCGACCCGGCTGCCATCGCCGAGAAGCTGTTCCAGGGTGCGTTCGACAACTCCGGTCAGATCTGCTCGGCCATCAAGCGGGTGTACGCACCCGAGTCGATCTTCGACGATGTGGTCGATGCCCTCGCCGCCCGCGCCTCCGGCCTGGTCCTCGTGCACAACCACCCGAGCGGCCACACGGAGCCGTCGGCGGAGGACCGGGCGATCACCCGGTCGATCGTCGAGGCGTGCCGCACCGTGGACGTGCGCGTCCTCGACCATGTCGTGGTGGGGAGGGGGGGGCATTTCAGTCTGGCGGAAGAGGGCATGCTGTAGCGCACCACGCCGGCCGCCGAGAGCCGCGGGGCGCATCCGGAGCGCAGGTTCTTAGCCGTGCCGGCCGATTCGGGGGATCGGGCGCATACGTCCCTGCGGGGATCCCCTCTCCCGCGGGGGCGATGGACGGCCTAGTCGGCGGCCGGCAACGGCTCGAGCCCATGATCTCGATTCCCGGCGGCGTGTTATCCCGTCCCGCCGCGCCAACCGTCCGTGGAAGGGAGGATGCTATGATCGACAAGGAGCTGTTGGAGATACTCGCGTGCCCCGCCTGCAAGGCGGGGGTGAAACTCGAGGGGGGGAAGATCGTCTGCGCGGGCTGCGGCAGGAGGTATCCGATCCGGGACGGCATCCCTATCATGCTCGTCGACGAGGCGGAGGCGCCGGGCGCCGGGGGTAAGTGACGCGGGCGGAGCGCCCCCGGGCGGGCTCCATCATCCCCCCGGCGCCGCATAGCGCGGTCGAGCGCGCTTCTCGCGTGACGCCCGATGGCGGGGTGCGGAAAGGGCGGAGATGCGCCGGGGGTAGGAGGGAAAGGGATGGCGCCGGCGCGGGTCCTGTATGTCACGATCAGCATGGATCTCGGAGGGACGGAGCGCCAGCTTCTCGAACTGGCCGCCGGCCTCGACCGCAGCCGTTTCGAGCCGAGCATCTGCTGCCTGCGCGGCGCGGGGGCCCTCGCGGGCGAGTGCGCCTCGCGGGATATCCCGATCACGGCGTTCGGGGCGCCCGGCGCGGTCCGCCCGGCCGGGCTAGCCGCCTCGCGCGACTTCCTCTCGCTGGTCTTCTCTCTCGCCGGGCTCATGAAGAGGGAGCGCCCCGCGATCGTCCACGGAATGCTGCCGGCCGCGTGGGTGGCGGCGGGGTTGGCGGCGCGCCTCTCCGGCGTCCCGGTCCTCGTGACCGGGCGGAGGTGTCTCGGCCATTACAAGGACCGCCGTCCCCTCCTCAGGCACCTTGAGAACGCCGTGAACCGGTGGACGGACGCGGTGGTGCCGAACTCGGCCGCGGTCCGCGACGACACCCTCGCGCGCGAGCGCATCGCGCCGGGGAAGGTGCGGGTGATCCACAACGGGGTGCGGATCCCGGATGCCCCGCCGGGGGCGGGGTGGAGGGGAGGCGCGGGCGCGGGGACCACCGGGCCCGCGGTCGCCTTGGTGGCGAACTTCTTCCCGTACAAGGGGCATATGGACTTCCTCGACGCCGCCGCGGAGGTTTTGAGGGGGTGCCGATCCGCGAGCTTCGTCCTCGGGGGCGGCGGCAAGTTGCGGCCGGAGATAGGGCGGAGGGCGTCCGCGCCCGACCTGGCCGGGCGCGCAATCCTCCTCGGCTCCAGGCCGGACGGCGGTGACGTCATGGCGCTCTCGGATGTGGCGGCCCTCGCATCTCACGAGGAGGGCTTCCCGAACGTCGTCCTGGAGGCGATGGCGCGCGCGAGGCCGGTCGTCGCCACGCGGGTCGGCGGGGTGCCGGAGGCGGTGGAGGACGGGGTGACCGGCATCCTCGTGCCGCCTCGCGATGCCGGGGCCATGGCGGGGGCGCTGCTGCGGCTCCTGCGGGACCCCCGCCTGGCCGCGGAGATGGGGGCGCGCGGGATGGAGCGCGTCCGGCGCGACTTCACGGTCGATCGGATGGTCCGCGCCCACGAGGACCTCTACGCGGAGCTCCTCGCCCGCGCGGCCACGCGCCGTCACGAGACGTGATGCGTCCCATAGGTCCTATCGATCCTATAGGACCTATCCTACAGCGGGAGCGTCGAGATGTGCGGCATCTGCGGGGTAGTGTACGGCGACCGGGCGAGGCCGGTGGACCGGGCGACGCTCGAGGCGATGACGCGCCTCATGGCCCACCGCGGACCGGACGGAGAGGGGTTCCACATCGACGGGCCCGTCGGCCTGGGGCACCGGAGGCTCAGCGTCATCGACATCGAGGCGGGCGTCCAGCCGATGACGAACGAGGACGGCACGCTCCGGCTCGTCTATAACGGGGAGATCTACAACTTCCGGGAACTCGCCGCGGGGCTCGCGGCGCTGGGGCACCGGTTCGCGACCCGGTGCGACACGGAGGTGATCCTGCATCTTTACGAGGAGCTCGGCCCGGCGTGCCTCGGGAAGCTCCGCGGGATGTTCTCCTTCGCCCTGTGGGACGGAAAGAGGCGGCGCCTCTTCTGCGCCCGCGACCGGCTCGGCGTCAAGCCGTTCTTCTACCGCTTTGCGGGCGGGGATTTCATATTCGCCTCCGGCCCCGAGCCGATTCTCCGACACCCGGGCGCCGGGAGGCGCGTGGACACGAGGGCCCTCGATCTCTACCTCACCTATCAATATGTCCCGGCGCCGCTGACGATCTACGAGGGGATGCGAAAGCTCCCACCCGCGCACTTTCTCCTTCTCGATGACGGGAGGCTCTCCGTCGAGCGGTACTGGGAGGTCAACCCCGAAAGGGAGGCGGAGACCGGCTACGACGAGGCGCGCGAGCGCCTGCGGGAGCTCCTCACCGAGGCGACGCGCCTGCGGCTCGTGAGCGACGTGCCGCTCGGCGCGTTCCTGAGCGGGGGGATCGACTCGAGCATCGTCGTAGCCCTGATGAGCGGGTTGAGCGACCGC
The DNA here is from genome assembly GCA_937858775.1 of uncultured bacterium. Lineage (GTDB taxonomy): Bacteria > Auribacterota > Tritonobacteria > UBA1439 > UBA1439 > UBA1439. The sequence goes on from CALLYX010000292.1 coordinate 2,996, forward strand.
CCGGTGAAGACCTTCTCGATCGGTTTCGAGGAGGGGCCGTACAACGAGCTGCCCTACGCGCGGGCGATCGCGGAGCGCTACGGCACGGATCACCACGAGCTCGTCGTGAGGCCGGATGCGATCGAGCTGCTCCCGCGGCTCGTCCGCCATTTCGGCGAGCCGTTCGCCGACTCCTCGGCGCTGCCCACCTACTACGTCGCCGAGATGAGCCGCCGGCACGTGACGGTGGCCCTGAACGGCGACGCGGGCGACGAGCTCTTCGCCGGATACGACCGCTACCTCGCCTACGCCCTCGCCGGGGGGTGGGGGCGGATCCCGTCGGCGAAGCTCCAGGGGCGCGTCCTGGCGCGGCTCCTGGCGCGCGCGCCGCGCGACAGCGCGCTGCACCGGGTCAGGCGATTCGCCGAATCGGTCGGTCTCGAAGGCCCGGCGCGCTACCTCTCCTACATCGCGTACTTCGGCGGGGAGGAGAGCGCGCGGCTCTACGCCCCCCGGATGCGGGAGGCGAGCCGAGGTTACGACGCCCTCGGCTACATTCGTTCCCTATTCGACGCCTGCCGGATGGACGACGAGCTCGCCCGCCTCCTCTACGTCGATCTCCACAGCTACCTCCCGGGCGACCTGCTGGTCAAGGCGGATATCGCCGCGATGGCCGTCTCCCTCGAGGCGCGCTCCCCGTTCCTCGACCACCGCGTCGTCGAGTTCGCAGCGGCGCTCCCCACGCGCTGGAAGCTGAAGGGGCGCGAGGGGAAGCATATCCTCAGGGAGACGTTCTCCGACCTCCTTCCGCCGGGGATTCTCCGCCGCCCGAAGCGCGGCTTCGGCGTGCCGATCAGCCGCTGGTTCCGCGGCGAGCTGAAATCGTACCTCCGCGACGTGCTCCTCGACCCGTCCTCACTCGGGAGGGGCTACTTCGACCCCGCGCGCGTCCGCGGTCTCGTCGAGGAGCACCAGGGAGGGCGGCGCGACCACACCTACCGACTATGGGCGCTGCTGGCCCTCGAGCTCTGGCACCGGGAGTTCATAGACGGGGACGGCGCGCGATGAGAAGGCGTCCCGCGAAGATCCTCCGAATAATCACCCGCCTTAACATCGGGGGCCCATCCCTCAACGCCATCTCCCTGAGCGCCGGTCTCCCGCGCGAGGCCTTCGAGACGGCGCTCGTCTGCGGCCGCCCGGGGGCGGGCGAGGGCGACATGGCGCCGCGGGCGCGGGGGCTGGGGATACGCCTGATCGAGGTCCCGTCGATGCAGCGGGAGGTCGCGCCGTGGGCCGACGCCGCCGGCCTCGCCCGCATCGTCCGGATCGTGCGCCGGGAGCGCCCCGACATCATCCACACCCACCTCGCAAAGGCGGGCATGCTCGGCCGGCTGGCCGCGAAGACCATCCCCGGCGTGAAGACCGTACACACCTTTCACGGGCACGTCTTCAGCGGCTACTTCACCCCCCGCCGGACCCGCCTCTTCCTCGCCGTGGAACGCCTCCTCGCGCGCGGGACGGACAGGATCATCGCCCTCACCGAATCCCAGAGTGGCGAGCTCGTCGGGACGTACCGGATCGGCCGCGCGGAGCAGTACGAGGTGATACCCCTGGGATTCGATCTCTCGCGGTTCGGGCGGAGCGCCGCGCTCCGGGGCGGTCTCCGCCGCGAGCTCGGGATCGGCCCCGGAGACCCAGTCGTCGCGATGGTGGGTAGGCTCACGGCCATCAAGGACCACGCCCTCTTCCTGGCCGCGGCGCGGCTGGTCAGGGAGGCGAGGCCCACGGCGGTTTTTCTCCTGGTCGGAGACGGCCCCCTCCGCCGGGAGATGGAGGAGAAGGCCCGCGCCCTCGGTCTCGCGGATGCGGCGCGCTTCACCGGATGGAGAAGCGACCTCGAACGGGTGTACGCGGACGCCGACGTCGTTGCGCTCACCTCCGTGAACGAGGGGACGCCGGTCTGCCTCATCGAGGCGGCAGCCGCCGGGAGGCCTGTCGTCTCGACGGCGGTCGGCGGCGTCGCCGAGGTCGTGCGCGACGGGGCGAGCGGGCTGCTCGCCAGAGGGCGCGACCCGGGAGAGCTCGCCTCGATGATCCTCCGTCTCCTGGACGATCCTATGCGTGCCGCGGCGATGGGGGCGGAGGGGAGGAGGATCGTCTCCGGGCGCTTCACGGAGGAGCGCCTCCTCCGCGACATGGCGGGCCTGTACGACAGGCTGCTGTCGGGGGCTGCGGGAAAAGAGTAAAATACGGGATGTTCGATCTTTCGCCGCGGAGATCGCGAAGAACACGGAGAGAGGGCCTGCGGGCGCATGGGTGTATGGGGGTCAAGAGGCGGCCCCTGGCCGCCCCGCCTCGGGGGCGGGCCCGGCGGGGCGCGATCGCGGCGGGCAGCAAGGGGCGGGTGGGGCGATCCCGATTCTCGGCAGCTCGATGGCCGAATAGTAGCTCGCCGTTCCGCCCCGCCGCTTGAACGGCTTGAACCGCTTGAACCAGATTGAGCGACGCGGAGGAGCGCGCATGTTCGGCAAACTGATCCGGAAGATCGGGGAGATGGACGGGGCGCGCCCCGGCGCCCCGGCGACCCGCCTCGTCCGGAAAGCCGTCACCGCCTGCATGCCGATCCTCTTCACCCGGCTCTTCTACGGCAACAACCGCGGGGTGCGGATGTGGGGCGGGAAACGCGCCTGCCTGACCCTCTCGTGGGATTGCGATCTCCCCGAGGATCTGGCCGCCGCCCCGCGCCTCCTCGACATGCTGCGCGAGAGGGGGATGCGGACATGCTTCGCCTGCGTGGGAAGCTGGATCGAGCGCGACCCCGGGCTCCACCGGAGGATGCTCGCCGAGGGGCACGAGATATTGAATCACTCCCAGACGCACCCCAGCAACGCGATCCTCCACCCGCGCCGCCGCTTCAATCATCTCTCCGCGGGGGAGCAGGAGGGGGAGATACGCGCCTGCCACGAGACGTGCCGCCGCCTCCTCGGCTGCGAGCCGCTCGGCTTCAGGACGCCGCACTTCGGGAACGCCCACACGGACGCGGTGGACGGTATCCTCGCCCGGCTCGGCTACCGCTACTCCTCCTCCCGCCACGCGCTCCGGACGCCCGCGTTCGGGGCGCCGTACGAGGCCCGGCCCGGCCTCGTGGAGTTCCCGCTTGCCTTCGACCCCCGCGAGCCGTTCCAGGTTTTCGAGACTTGGCGCTGCTTTCGAGCCCCCGGCGCGCGGGCGGACGAGGACGGCTTCTTCGACGCCTTCCGGCTTCTCCTCGACCTCGCGGTCGAGACGAACTCCTACGTCAACCTGTACTTCGACCCGATGGACGTCGTGCGCTTTCGCGACTTCGCCCGGTTCCTCGACTGCGTGCGGGAGCGGGCCGGCGGCATCCTGCTCGCGCGCTACGCGGACCTCCTCGCGAAAGGGGAAGGCGGCCATGCCTGAGATGGCGGGGGGAGGAGGGGCGTTCGAGCGATATCACTGCGACCCGCGCGCGGATGTCCTCGGGCTCGTTCCAGGGGGCGCGGGGGAGATACTCGATCTAGGGTGCGGCGGGGGCGCCCTGGGGCAGGGCCTGAAGGCGCGGGGCGCGCGCGTGACGGGGGTGGAGAAGAACCCGCGGGCGGCCGCCGCAGCCCGCAGCCGGCTGGACCGGGTCGTCGAAGCCGACCTGGAGGGCGCGGAGCTCCCGTTCGAGGAGGCCGAGTTCGACTGCATCCTGTATTGCGACATCCTTGAGCACCTGCGCGATCCTGCGGCCCTCCTCGCCTCGACGCGGCGGTTCCTCCGCCCCGGCGGCCGGATCGTCGTGAGCGTCCCCAACGTCCGCTTCTACCCCGTGATAAAGGAGTTGCTCTTCCGCGGGAGATGGGAGTACGCGGATGCGGGGGTCCTCGACCGGACGCACCTGAGGTTCTTCACGCTGCGCTCCATCGAGGATATGCTGGCCGGCGCCGGCTACAGGATAGAGCGGCTCGAGCGGAAGAACTGCGCCGCGCCAAAGATGCGGATCCTCAACCGTCTCCTCTGCGGCATGCTCGATGATCTGTGCACGGACCGTTACCTGGTGGTGGCGCGTCGCGCCGGCGAGGAGGGGGCGCCGTGAGCGGCGGACGGAGGGCGGCCAGGAACACAGCCGCGCTGATAGCCTCGCGCCTCGTCTCGGCCGTCTTCTCCGCGGCCCTGGTCGTCTACGCGGCGAGAAGGCTCGGCGACGCGGGCTTCGGCAGCTACTCCTTCATCCTCGTCTTCGTGAGCTACTTCTACGCTGTCGCTACGCTCGGGATGCGCGACCTGATCGTCAGGGACGTCTCGCGCGAGAAGGAGAAGGCAGGGGCGTACATCGGCACCGCCTCCGCCTTGAGCGCCGTGCGCGGCGCCGTCTCCGTCGTCCTCATCCTCGCCGCGTCGAGGTGGATCCGGGGGGCGGAGGGGATACGGGCCCCGCTCGCCATCGCCGCCGTCTCCGTGCTGCCCACCGCGCTCTACTCACCGTTCGACGCGATCTTCCGGGCGTACGAAAGGATGGACTACTCCGCCTCCGTCGAGGCGCTCTGGAACGCGGCGCGCGTGGTCGGGGGGATCGCCGCCCTCGCCGCCGGGGGGGGGCTCACGGCGCTCCTTCTCGTCTTCTGCCTGGCGGAGGCCGGGAAGGCGCTCCACGCCTGCGCCTGGTGCTCTCGGGCGTTCCGGACCGGGGATTGGACGTTCGACCCGTCCCTTATGCGCTATCTCGCCGGGCGGTCGTTCCCCCTGATGATATGGGGCCTGGTGGGGATCATCTACTACAAGGTGGATATCATCATGCTGATGCAGATGAGGGGGCCCGGCGAGGTCGGCTGGTACAGCGCGCCGTACCGGGTCATCGACCTTCTCACCATGTGCGCCCTATTCGCCGCCCAGGCGGCGCTCCCGCTCCTCTCGGAGTACCACCGCCGCGGGGGAGACCTCTTTCCGTCGCTCGCCCGCCGGCTCCTCGCGTGGTTCGTCTCCGCCTACCTCGCCGCCGCGTGCCTCCTCACCGTCTTCGCCGCCCCGCTCGTTGCCGCGGTGTACGGCCCTGGATACGCCCCGTCCGTCCCGGTCCTCCGCGTCCTCGGCTGGTCGTCGGTGCTCGTGGCGACGAGTTACCTCTTCGGCAACATCCTGATGGCCATGGACCGTTACGTCTTCGCAGTGAAGGCGGCGGTGCTGACGACCGCCCTGAATGTCGTCCTCAACCTCGTCCTCATCCCGCGCCACGGCGCCGCGGGCGCCGCGCTCGCCACGCTCATCGGGGAGATCGCCACATTCGCCGTGCTCTACGCGTATATAGCCGGGCACGGACCGGCCGGCTTTTCGTGGCGCCTCCTCTGCGCGGTGCTCGCCGCCTCGGCGGCCGCGGTCGCCGCCTCCTGGGGGGCCTTAGCCCTCCGCCTCGCGCCCCTCCCCGCCGGGGCCATGGCGGCCGGGTGCTGCGCCGCCGCCGCGTGGGCGGCGGGACTGGTGAGGGCCGGGGATCTCGCCCTGCTCCGGAGGATTGCGCGGCCATGAGAGACGGGCGGGCGGAGCCGCGGGTCGCAATAGTCGTCCTCACCTGGAACGGAAGGGAGGATCTCCTCGAGTGCCTCCACTCCGTGGGGCGGCTCGACTACCGCAACGTCGAGACGGTCGTCGTGGACAACGCCTCCACGGACGGGACCGCGGGGGCCGTCCGGGCGCGATTCCCCTCCGCCACGGTCGTCTCGAACCGCGCGAACCTCGGCTACGCGGGGGGCAACAACGCAGGGATGCGCTTCTGCGCGGACAGGGGGGCGGAGTTCTACTTCCTCCTGAACAACGACATCGTACTCGATCCGGGCTGCCTTCGCGAGCTGGTCGCCGTCGCCGAGCGTCACCCGGAGGGCGGGATGTTCGGTCCCAAGACCTATCGGTACGGCTTGGGGCGCGTGCTCGATTTCGTGGGCGGCGTGATAGAGTGGAACAGCGGCGAGACGAGGAACATCGGCTGCGGGGAGGCGGACACGGGGCAGTACGAAGAGGTCCGCGCCTTCGACTTCATGAACGGGCACGCCCTCCTCGTCAGGAAATCGGTGGCGGACAGGATCGGACCGCTCGACGAGGAGTATTTCATTTACAACGAGGAGACCGACTGGTGCGTGCGCGCGCGCAAGGCCGGCTTCACTTCCATCTACGCGCCCCGCGCGCTGGTCTGGCACAAGGTTTCTCGGTCGCCCCTCTCTATGGTCCGGGATTACCTGCTCGTGAGGAACCGGATTCTCTTCATGCGGAAGAATGCGTCGCGGCGGCAGTTCGCGCGGTTCCTCTTGCGTTTCTGTCTTATACGGCTCCCCCGCAGCGCCGCCGGTTGCGCCCTGCGCGGGGACTGGGCGGGGGCCGCGGTGATCGCGAAGGCGGCGGGGTGGCATCTCGGCATGTGGCGGAGAAACAACCCCCTGACGGCCCTCCGCGAACGGGAGGCGAGCAGGGGATGAGCACGAGACCGCGCGCCCTCCTCTTGCGCCCCGACGCCCGGGCCGCCGGCCGCGAGGTGCGGGCGTTGACGGCGGGGCGGGGAACGGAGGCTGATTTCCGGTGCTATCGACATTATGAGCTTATGATCTACCGCCCCTATCCCGGCACGGCGCTCAAC
>CALLYX010000293.1 GCA_937858775.1 uncultured bacterium
CCGCCGCGGGCGAGAAGAACCGTCCGAGCTGCGGGCTCACGCCGAGGACGGAGAAGTAGTTGTTGCTCGCCAGGTGAACCCAGGCGGTTCCGGTGCCCGCGGCGGAGTCACTGAGGTAGACCTCCTCCTCCTTGTAGGCCATGAGGTCCGTGAAGGCGCGGGCGAGTTCCGGGACGTCGGCCGCATGCCGGTCGACCTGCCGCCGGAAGTCCTCGAAATCCGGATACGAGAGGGGAAGGTTGTGCCGGAGATGCCGGAGACTCTGCGCCATCACGACCAGGCGATCGGGATCGGCCACGGGCAGCGGGCGGAGGAAGACCTCGCTGGCGAAGGAGAACAGCGTGACGTTCACCGCGAGGCCGAGTGCCAGCGTGAGCACGGCGGCGAGCGCGAAGCCGGGACTCCGGCGCAGGGAGCGCGCCGCGTGGCGCGTGTCGCGGAAGAAGTCCTCCAGCCACGGCAGGCCACGTGTGTCGCGGTGCCGTTCGCGGATCTGATCGACGCCGCCGAGAACGAGCCGCGCCTGCCGCCTCGCCTCTGCCGCCGTCATGCCCTGGCGCATGTTGTCGGCGGTTGCGGCCTCGAGGTGTTGCGCCAGCTCGGCCTCGAGGTCGGCGTCGACGGCTTCAACCTCAAGTCGGTCGACCCGGACAAGATCGGCGACGAGCTCGCCTATCCGCGCGCCGAGCGCCTCTGGTACGTGGCGGACGCCGACGAGGGGGCGGGGGTGCTCTGCGGCCTCCGGGACGGCGTCGGGCGGGAGGCGGTCCTGCGCGCGCTCGAGGAGGAGCGCCTCCCGGAGTGCCTGAGACTCATCCCGGTGAAGAAGGGCGACGCCATCTTCGTCCCCGCGGGAAGGATCCACGCGGTGTGCGCCGGCGTCCTCGTCATCGAGATAGAGGAGAACTCCGACATCACCTACCGCCTCTACGACTGGGGGCGGAAGGGCCGGCCGATGCACCGGGGGAAGGGGCTCGATGTGACGGATTTCGCGGACCGCTCCGACCCCCTCCTCGCCAAGCGCTGGGAGGAGGGGGACGGTTTCCGCACGGCGCGGCTCGCGCGGTGCCCCTATTTCTCGACTGCCGTCCACGAGGTGGGCGCGCGCATGCGCTCGTGCTGCGCGGGGGACAGGTTCCGGATTCTCTCCGTCGCCTCGGGAAGCGGCGTCATCAGGCACGGCGGCGCCGGCGGGGAGACCGCGCTCCGGGGCGGCGACCATTTCCTGCTTCCGGCAGGGCTCGGCGGGTACACGATCGACGCGGACCGGGGCGGGTGCGTCCTTCTCCAGACGGAGGTTCCATAGAGACGATGAAAAGCATGACGGGGTACGGCGAGGGCGAGGCGAAGGGGCCGTGCGGCCGGTGCATCGTGCAGATCCAGAGCGTCAACGGGAGATATTTCAAGCTCTCGTCGAGCATCCCGCGGGAGATCGCCCCGCTCGAGCCGAAGATCAGGGGCTACCTGCAGGAGCGGACCGGCCGCGGCCAGGTCACCGCCTCCATTGCGTTCACCCCCCCGGGGGGGGGCTCGGAACGCGTCGTGATCGACCGCCGGGCCTGCAGGGATCTCGTCTCCCAGCTCAGAAAGGTCGCCGCCTGGCTGCGGATCGACGGCGGGGTCGACCTCCGGACGCTCGTTGGGACGGGCGCGATCATCAAAACGGAGGCGGTGGGCCTCGCGCGGAAGCCGGTCTGGGGCCTCATCCGGCGCGCCCTCGCCGCCGCGTGCGACGACCTCGCGAAGGGCCAGGCCCGCGAGGGGCGGGTGCTGGCGAACGATTTCATCAAGCGATGGCGGCGGGTGGACTCGCTGATCGCGAAGATAGACGCCCTTCGCGCCGGCAGCGCGCGGCGCTACGAGAAGAGGATACGGAGGAAGGTGCGCACGGTGCTCGAGGGGGCGGCGTACGACGAGGCCCGCCTCCTCGCGGAGGTGAGCATCTACACCGACCGGATCGATATCACGGAGGAGATAGTCCGCATGAGGAGCCACATGCGCGGCTTCCGCAGGCTCCTCGCGGCGGGGGGGGAGATAGGGAAGAAGCTCGATTTCACCATGCAGGAGATACAGCGCGAGGTGAACACCGCGTCGAACAAGGCGAACGACGCGCGAATCTCCGCCCTCGCGATAGAGATCAAGGCAGAGATGGAGAAGATCCGGGAGCAACTGCAGAACGTGCAGTAAAGGCGTCGGCGAAGGCCAGGGGGCGTTCGCGGGCCGGAGGCCCGGGGGGGTGAAGCGCGCGCGGCCGATTCCCCTATAACGGCCGCCGCGGTTTTGGTATTAATTTGCCCCGGGGGGGATGGCGCCATTCGGTTTTCCCATCCGCAATCTCGCGCCGAAACCGCCTCATTCGCAGGGGATTCCATGAGGAAGGGCATACTCTTTGTCATGACGGCGCCGTCGGGGGCCGGGAAGACCACCCTCCTCGGCGGGCTGCTCGAGGAGGTGCCCGGCCTCGTCTATTCGGTGTCGGTCACCACCCGTCCGCCGCGTCGGGGGGAGGCCGACGGGAGGTCGTACCATTTCACCACGCGGGCGGAGTTCGAGACGATGCTAGCGGCGGGGGAGTTCCTCGAGCACGCGGTGGTATACGACCATTACTACGGCACGCGCAGGAGCGTGATCGAGAAGGCGCTCGCGGCGGGAAAAGACATCATCCTCGACATCGACGTCCGCGGGGCCCTGCAGGTGATGGAGAAGGGCTATCCGGGCGTCTTCGTATACATAATGCCCCCGTCGATGAGGGAGCTCGAGCGGCGGCTGCGCGGAAGGGCGACCGACGCGGAGGAGGTCATCCGGAAGCGCCTGTCGCTCGCCCGGGAGGAGATGGGTTACGCCGGGCGGTACGACTATATAGTGGTGAACGACCGGCTGGCGGTCGCGCGCGGAGAACTCAAATCCATCATCGTCGCGGAGCGCCAGCGCGCGGCGCGGAATGCCGATCTCATAAGGAGGATCGCCGGGAAATGAAGAGAAAGCGGCCCTCGTCGCCGGGCCCCGCCGCGCTCGCGGGGAAGAAGATCCTCGTCGGGGTCACGGGCGGGATCGCCGCCTACAAGGCGTGCGAACTCGTGAGCCGGCTCGTTCAGTCGGGCGCCGATGTGCGGGTCGTCATGACCCGCGCGGCGCGGGAGTTCGTCTCCGCCCTGTCGTTCAGGGCGCTCTCCCGCGCGCCTGTCTTCGGGGAGATCTTCGACGCCCCGGCCGGGTTCGACGCCGGGCACGTGAGCCTGTCGGCATGGCCGGACGCGATCGTCGTCGCCCCCGCCACCGCCAATACCATCGGAAAGATCGCCTGCGGACTCGCCGACGACCTGCTCACCTGCAGCGTGATGGCCTCCCGGGCCCCCGTCCTCATCGCCCCCGCGATGAACCGCGCCATGTGGCGCAGCGCCGCCGTGCGGGCCAACGTCGCCGTTCTGAGGCGCCGCGGCTTCAGCATCGTCGGCCCCGGGGAGGGGCGCCTCGCCTGCGGGGAGGAGGGGATCGGGCGCCTCGCTGAGACCGATGAGATCGTCGGGGCGATCGAGAGGCTGGTGTGAGGTGACCCCGCGATTCCTCGTCACCGCGGGGCCCACCCGCGAGTACCTTGACCCTGTCCGCTTCCTCTCCAATCCCTCGAGCGGCAGGATGGGC
>CALLYX010000294.1 GCA_937858775.1 uncultured bacterium
CCCGACGATCCGGGAACTATAGCAGCGACACACCCCCACCTTGCGGAGTGTAGTGCCAAAGACTTTTTGTGTCTCCATAACTCGTTCGTAATCAACATACTCGTGTTTTGAGCTGTAGAAGATGGGCTTGAGATATTTCCTGAGGGAACAAGACCAGTTCGCATCGCCGAACATACGAGGGAAATCGAAACTCCTGCTGTTATATGTTCGTATCACCTCGATTGAAGGTCCGCGTTGAGAAGGAATCACCATATCGGTTTGTTTCACGTACAAGTTTCCGTTCGTCACATCCACGGTGTACTTCATTGTTTTGTTCGCATCGAACGCGTCGGCGCCGAGTTCCTGACCGACCTCCGCCGTCACGCTGAAATCAGCGGCAAAGACACCCCACCCCCATTCGCAGGAAAGGAGCACTGCAACGATTCCTAATTCTTTAAAAAGGCTTTTCTTCACTGTGTATACCGAGATGTTCAATTGAATATCTCTTGGTCTTCCGGATCGGTTATCGTCACCGTCGGCGGTTGGATATCGGGATTCAACGGGTCGGTCCCGGCACTGATTTCCTCGCCGTCCTCAAGGCTATCCCCATCCGCATCCGCATCGAGGAGAAGGTTCACGAACCCATCGCCGTCGTCATACGAAGGATCAAGCGGATTTTCTTCCCTTCCCTGCCAATAGGCGAGTTCCGCGCCGTCGCCGATCCCGTCGCCGTCCGTATCCGCATTCTCGGGATTGGTCCCGTACACGGTAATCTCGTCCTGATCCCTTATGCCGTCGTTGTCCGTATCCGCATCCGGCGGCAGCGGAGTCGGCGTGACCGTCGGCGTAGGGGTGATCGTGGGCGTGGGAGTGATCGTGGGCGTCGCCGTGGGACCTGTTGTCGGCGTCACGGTGGGTGTCGGGACGGCGAGGAGATTTGAGAAGCCGATCGTCGCCTCGATCTTGTAAAAATCAACCGCATCGCTCCCCGTATCCGTCCCGTTCGGCACTCGTGCCACCGCTTCATCCCAGGCGCCATACGCATAGCCGTGCGGCGCGCCGTCGCCCGTCCCGTCATTCTCGGGATCATCGCCGATTTCGACCTTGTCGATCGATGTCCCCCATCCGTCTTTCAGTTCTATGAACACGCTGTTCGACATGGCGCCGACGGGATCTCCCACCACCAGATATCCTCCAGCAGGGAAGGATTCAGGCGTGATTCCCGAAGAGAGACGATATGCCGATGCTCCCCCTCCGACGGACTGGAGTTCCGCGGAGGCGTCCGTCATAACAAGTGTCCATCCCGTGAGATTTACCTCGCTGGCCGAAGCGTTATAGAGCTCAATCCACTGGTCGCCGCTGCCGGGCGTGCCCGTCGTCCCGTTCCCGGAGGATGGTTCTGCCGTCCAGGACACGCCCAAGCTCATGCTCGTGGCAATGGACCCGTCTCTTGAATGGACTGGCGATTCGGCTCTTCGCCAGAAGATTGCGGAGTGGACGCGCCTGCGGGGCAAGTCCCCGAGGTTTTATCCAGGATCGCTGGTCTGGTGTATGAAGAAACCGGGTCGCGATATGCGCGAAAGCGTCGAGATGTGGCTGGCGTGGAAGCGCGTGGCGCGTGAAATCGCGGATGGCACGCTGGGGGGTGATTTCGACCGTAGCGACCTTGCCGAGATCAAGTCCAAGACCACCGCAGCCGAGGAGTCTACCAAAGACGAGGTCTGGGGTGGGTATCGCTTCGCGGTTATCGCCGACACAAAAGAACCCGATGGCCTGAAGGTCATCGACCTCGGGGCGGGGCATTCTTCGAGCGGCGAGACGCTCTGTGGCCGGATCATCACCGCGCTTAAGTCCCAGGCGCTTCTTAATGAATCGGTCGGTGCGGGATATATCGAGCGCAACTGGCCGCCCGCATTGAAGGGATCCGGAGCATGGCCGCTGGCAAGTTTGCGGCAGAGCTTCCTGAACGGCTCGCTCACACGCCTTCTGGATCCGGACACGATCCTTCGCGGCAAGATTGTCGAGTTCGTGAGCCGAGGCGATTTCGGGTTGGCATCCGGCCAGAAATCGGACGGCTCGTATGACCGTGTCTGGTTGGGTGAGCTCATCGGCACCGACGAAGTGGCCTTCGAGTCGGGCGTATTCCTCCTGACAAAGGCAAAGGCGCAGGCGCTGAAGGGCGGGGCGAGACCGGTACCCACCCCCGGTCCCGGCACCCCAGCGCCTCCGCAACCAGAACCTCAGCCTGAACCGGAACCTAAGCCGGGCGCAAAAACGAAAACATTCCGCATCGTGGGAAAGGTAACGCCCGAGGTCTGGAACCATCTCGGCACGAAGATACTACCAAAGCTGCGCGCAGGAACGGATTTGCAGGTCGGCGTCGACTTCTCGGTCACGGTGGAAAGCGCCGTGGCCAAGACGTTCGAGTCGGACATCCGCCAGATCCTTGATGACCTTGGGCTAGCTGATCGCATACGCATTGAATAGGATGGCCGGTCAACGGCATGATTACCAGAGAGCAGTTTGAAATGCTGTTGCCACTGGCCTGTGCATGGGCAGAAGAGCAGGAGCACATCATTCTTCGCGATGGAGTAGCTCTATCGCATATTCAGATTGCTGACGCCGAGCGTGCTGGTGTCGCCCAGCCCGGGCGAGTTAGGCTGCTAAAGATCGCGGGCATCCCCATTCCGGAGCATCCCCTCCTTCGCTCGGCCGCCGAGGCCACCCAGCTCGTCACCTCACGAACAGCGGGGCTTACGTTAAGATATGGCATTTATATCCGGTCGGACTGTTGGGATGACCGCCGGCTGCTCATTCATGAGCTCGTTCATACTTCCCAATATGAGCGACTCGGGGGCTTTCAGCAGTTTCTGCGCCAGTACCTCTATGAGTGCATCACTATTGGCTACCCCGCTGCACCTATGGAGCAGGAGGCGGTCACCAAGGCAGCGAAACTCTGCGCCTGAAGGAACATCAAGCTATTGATTCTGGCAGCCGGATTCGGTTGGATGGAGTTGTATGAGATTGAAAAAATATCGAACCTTGATTCGAAGTATTCCTGCATATGCGTTTCGCCAAAAATGGAGAAGATGGTTACCCAGGTTAAAGGACGATATTTCAGACCTTTATCATGGCTTACAGATATACAAGGATCTCATCGAGATTGTGAAGGCAAATCCAGAAACGCTTAAACCGCCAGTATTCTTCAACTGGGCGGAAAACAATTTCCTCGCCATATTTTGTGTTGGGATTCGACGTCTTTCCGATAAAGATCCTCGCTCGATATCCCTCCGTCGCCTCCTGCAAGAAATGTTATGGCGTCCTGACGTAGTTAGCCGTCGAAGCTATGTGATGCTGCAAAACCGGCGCGGTATACGTGCGTCTCATTACAGAGGCATCCTCAACCCTTTTAAAGCCTTTGACGAGGTCGCTATTAAGGATAAATCGCGTATATCAGCAATGCTGGTGAGAAAAGACCTGGCGAGTCTTAAGAAGGCCGAGGTCAGAATCAGACGTTTAGTGTCTAAACGCATTGCCCATAATGCCCCTTTAAACCAGATAAGAAAGTTCCCAAAGAAACAGCAGATCGAGGAGGCTCTTGAACTATTTGACCGCCTCTTGGCTAAGTACAATACGCTGCTCACTGGAGAGGGGTTTTCCACTTTCTATGCAACTCCTCAATACGAATGGCGCACTGTACTTCAAAAGCCGTGGATGAGCTCTAATTCGCTCAAAAAGCCACCACATTACATGGGGCCTAGATGAGCAGTGTGACCGCTGGCGTGAAATCTCCAGATTTCGCCGATTTAAAAGCACTAAAAATCCAGCAAGGGATTTGCTTCCATGGGCCTAAGAGATCTATTTTGGAACCATCATAGGCAAATTACATCTGTTTTCGACACCCTGAGACCTTTGAGAAACCAAGAAGAAGACAAAGAAACCATCAAAGGGAATGTCCGCCATTTTTCGCACTTTCATCCGAAGATATACTCGGGCCGGCCAACGTTGTCCTCCGCTCATTTCCGCCGGGGCGCCGCGGCGGAGGCGTTGTTTCAGCCGCCCCCTTCTCCTGATCGGTCACGCGGCCGTCTTTGCGGCCGTCTTTCATGTACGAGTTCGTGCCGCTTCTTCCCCCTGCCATGTGCCGCGCCCCGCCCGAACTTATTTACGTTCCGTTTACATTTGGATGACAACTTCGCCGGGGAACGGTGCGATATTCGTGGCGGAATAGGAGGGGATCCGGGATGCGAACGGGCGCTGCGAATAACCCGGCTACGGCCGCGAAAATAGCGGCCATCCTGATCGTCCTGGCCCTGTCCATGCGGGCCGGCATCGTGCAAGCGGTGCGCGGCCGGCTCACCATCACCACCTACAGCTCAGGGTACGAGGGACACCTGATCACCTTCCCCGATACGTCGACGCTCTCTATCGACTGCGCGTATGGGGATATCACCACCACGTCGCATTTTCACTCCGACCACTGCGCCGCGTGCGACTACACGGGGCAGTATCACCGTAACAACGTCTCCCCGGGAGAGTACCTCTACGACAAGGACGGCGTGACGGTGCAGGTCGTAGCCGCCAACGGCAGGGTCATCGGGCAGGAGCCGAAGGACGTACCGTGCCCGGCGAGCGACGAGAATCGGATGAGCATGGGACTGCTGGTCAGATACGGGGGATTCGACTACCTGACCGCCGGGGACATGACGTCCGTCATCGAGAAGCCGATGGGGGAGGCGCTCGCGAGCCTGGGCGTAAACGTCGACGTGCTCAAGGTGAGCCATCACGGCAGCAAGAGCAGTTCGACCCTCGACTACCTGCAGACGATCCGGCCGGAGTATGCAGTCATCGCCGGCAGCGCGACGCAACCCTACGAGGTGACGCTGGACAATTTGACGACCGCCGGGGTGAAAACGATTTATTACGCCTACGACTATTACTATGGCTACGGCTACCCGGTCTTCAGGGCGAACGGCGATATCGTCATCGCCACGGACGGCGTCACGTTCACGGTGTCGGGCCCCGATTTCAGCCATGGCCCGTTTCCGGTGGACGACGATGTCCCGGCGCCAACACCGACCCCCGGCCCCGGCCCCGGCCCCGGGCCCGGCCCCGGGCCCGGCCCCGCTCCCGGCCCCGGCCCAGATCCCGGGCCTGCGCCCGGACCCGTGCAGGTCAGGGTGACGAGCAATGATCTCAGCGCCGGACACCGTCTTGCCATCGACGTGACGCTGCAACAGATCATGGACAGGCCGTTCGACGCCTATGCCGTGATCATCGGCCCCCCGGGCGTCTTTACGATGTGTTTCGGCGACGTCCTTCTCCCCGGCGTGAGCCCGATCGTGCGCAATATGCTCTTTCTGCCGGGGGGCTACGAGGGGAGACTGCTCGATATCCCGGTGCCGCCGGGCGTCCAGGGCGATTACCAGGCAATCGTGGGTCTCGCGGACGTTGGAGCGAAGGTGACCGACGCCGGGAGCGCGTTTATGTCAGGCACCGCCAACTTCTCGGTGAGGTGATACGCCCTCCCGTCCGCCTATGCGGTGTCGGGCCCAGGGCCGTACAGCGATGGCGCAGGGGCCGGGATTGGGCATGGAATCCGCATCATCGGAAGAAAACAACGGCGCGCGCATGATCACCGCCGCGCCTGCCTTTTACGCCGCACTCGTTGTCGCCGTCATCGCCGCACCCCTCCAGGCGCAGGCCGCGGCGCGGGTGCCTGCCGAATGGGAGCCGCACGCGGGCACGTGGATGCAGTGGCCCACGTGGGAATCCACCTACAAGAAGAACTTCGCCGATATCATCAAGGTGCTCCAGGCGCACGAACCCGTCCATCTCGTAGTCACGGACGGCGCTGCCGAAACCGCCGCGGGGAGTTACCTCTCGGAGCAGGGCGTTCCGCTCGCGAACATCACCTGGCACATCGCCCCCTACGACAACGCCTGGATGCGGGACAACGGCCCGGTGTACGTCGCCGACGCCGGCGGATTCATCGTCCAGGACTGGGGATTCGACGCGTGGGGGGACTCCTCGCTCCAATACACGCACGACGACGCGATTCCTCCCCGCATCGCCGGTTGGCTGGGGATGCGGTGCGTCACATGCCCGCTCGTCAACGAGAGGGGCACGCTCGAATTCAACGGCGTCGACACGCTCATCACTTCCTGGGCGGTCCTGCACGGCCGGAACCCCTCCGTGGCGCAGTCTACGATGGAACAGACGCTCAAACAGGCGTTCGGCGTCACAAGGGTCGTCTGGCTCACGAAGGCCCCCTCCGACGACATGACGGGGGGGCACGTCGACGGGATCGCCCGGTTCATCAGCGCCGGCACGGTCGCAGTGGCGAAGAGTCTGATCCCGGGCGACCCGGACGCCGGGGTGTATGAGGACGCGGCCGGCGTCATCGCGGCGGCGGGGTTCGACGTCGTGCGCCTTCCCATCCCCGGGACCGTCAAGTACAAGGGCGCCTCCATGTCCGCCTCCTACATGAACTGGCTCGTGGCTAACGGCGTTGTGGTGGTGACGGGTTTCGACGCGCCCGAGTGGGACGAGGCGGCCCGCGCGGCGATCGCCGGCTTCTTTCCGGGGCGCGCGGCGGCCGTCGTCGACACGCGCGAACTCTGGTACAACGGCGGGGGGGTGCACTGCGTCACGAACGACCAGCCGGCCGGCCCGATCCCCCCGCCGTCCCCGTCCCCCGCCCCGCACGGTTTCAGCATCACCCTCTCCCGCACGGTCGCCTCCCCCGGCGAGCGCGTCATGGTCGGCGCCGCCGTCCCGATGTCCGGCTATCCGTTCGACGCGTGGGCGGTCGTCTTCACCCCCGACGGAGCGCTATACTCGCTAAGACCCGGGAAGTCCCCCGCCCGGGGGGCGGTCCCAATCGCGAGATCCGTGAACGGTCTGTGGGCCGACACCGAGGTGACGCTCTTCGACGGCCCGATCCCGGATGGGATGCCGGCCGGCGGGATCACGATCGCCGGCGCTCTCTTCACCCCCGGCTCCATTCCGGCGAGCCTCGATGACGCCGAGCGGATCGCCCTGCCCGGCTACTTCGACCGCCGGACGCTGGCGATCGCGCCGTAACACCGGCCATCCGCCTCCCCGCAGGCGGCGGTTTCCCGCGTCCCTAAGCTCTCGCCGCCCGGGGGGTACATGGCGCGCGCGCGGCTCGTGGACACCTGGCCGCCCGGAGAATTCCGCGCCGCCGATCTCACGGGGACGGTCAGCCGGCATCCCCCGCCGCGCGGCCTGGAGGGAGCCGGGGCGGATGAAGGCGCGCGGGGGGGCGCCGGATCGTGGTTTGCCGGTATTCGGATAATTTTTGTTGACGGCAAAATGGGGCCTGCTATAC
>CALLYX010000295.1 GCA_937858775.1 uncultured bacterium
GATATCTCCCTCCCCTCCTTGAGGGGCGGCCTGCCTGCCGGCAGGCGGGGTTGGGGCGGGGGAGGGGTGAAGATATCCGCCATAACCGTCCCCTTTCGTAAAACAGGCGGGGCTTGCCGTCGGATATCCATGCGATGGCGTTATGCGCGGATCCGGTGCGCCCATGGACGGTCATCGGCCGGGGAGGGGGAATGAGAACCGCCCTGCGTGCGTGCACCTGCGCGGCGTGCCTGCACGTGTCTGCTGCCCCCGTGGTCAACGACAATCACGCTTCCCCACTGCGTGAAGGTTGTATGATGCCGTGAGAGAGGGGGGGGGAATCAACTCCCCCCTGCCCCCCCGAGGCGGACAGAACGCTTGACGGCAACGATCATCCGTACTTTATCCCCACCATTCCTCCTTCGCTATCGTACCGGCCGGTGCGACCGCGGATCGGGCCGCCTGCAACGAGGATGCGCTCGATGGCGCGCGCCGAAGGGACGGACATGACCGCGTAGGCCTCCTCAAGCCTGCGGCGTATATCCTGCGCCCCGTACATCGGGCCCGATTGCAGGGCCCAGGCCGGACGGCGTCTTTCATCCGCTCGTTTATCCTCATGGCCGTTCCTCACGTGCCGTCGGCTGTGCGCCTGTTTCGCCCCGGCGGCCTCGTTCTCCGGCTCCGGGATAGTCGAGTGGTGCAGCAGTCGGTATATCGCGGCGGCGGTCGTCATCGGGCCCTTGAAGATCCCGCCGCCTTCCAATCATGCCTCAAGATGTAGTATTATCCCACCGACGGGCCGCGCAGGGCCCGGCGCGCAAAGGGGAGGGACGGTCCATGCTCTGGGGGAGGATCGGCGAGACGGCGGGAAAGGTCTATCAGCAGCTCAAGGAGAAGAAGGCGGCGACGCCGGCGGAACTCATCAAGTCCCTCAAGTGCCCGTACGACGAACTCCAGATGGCCCTGGGGTGGCTCGCGCGCGAGAACAAGATCAAGTTCGAGAAGGTCAATGCCCGTTTGAAGATCATGCTGAGATAATATGCGCCATACCCTCGCGGGGAAGATCATCGCGCGGCACCTCGCCTCCGGGCGCGCCGTGCCGGGCGAGGAGATCGCACTCCGGATCGACCAGACGCTCACGCAGGACGCCACCGGCACGCTCGCCTACCTCCAGTTCGAGGCGCTCGGCCTCGACCGCACCCGCGCCCGCCTCTCCGTGAGTTACGTGGATCACAACACGCTCCAGGCGGGGCCCGAGAACGCGGACGACCACCGTTACCTCGAGACCGCCGCTGCGCGCTACGGCGCCGTTTTCTCCCGCCCCGGCAACGGCATCTGCCACCAGGTGCACCTCGAGCGCTTCGCGGTCCCCGGGGAGACGCTGCTCGGTTCCGACAGCCACACGCCCACCTGCGGAGGGCTAGGGATGCTCGCCATCGGCGCGGGGGGGCTCGACGTTGCCGCCGCCATGGCCGGGGAGCCGTTTCGCCTCGCCATGCCGTCGGTCGTCCTCGTGCGGCTCGGCGGGAAACTCCCCCCGTGGGTCTCGGCGAAGGATATCATCCTAGAGCTGCTCCGGCGCTTCGGCGTGAAGTGGGGAAGGGGGAAGGTGCTCGAGTACGGCGGGGCCTCGCTCGCCGGACTCGCCGTCCCCGAGCGGGCGACGATCGCGAACATGGGGACGGAGCTGGGGCTCACATCATCCGTCTTCCCCTCCGACGCGCAGGCGAGGAGGTTCCTCGCCGCGCAAGGGCGCGCGAGGGCCTGGCGCCCGCTCGCCGCCGACGCTGGGGCGGGGTACGCGGAGACCGTCGACGTGGACCTCGGCGCGCTCGAGCCGCTCGTGGCGACGCCGCACAGCCCCGATCGCGTCCGTTCCGTCCGCGAGGTCGAGGGGACGAGGGTGGACCAGGTCTGCATCGGCTCGTGTACGAACTCCTCGCTTCGGGACATGGCCGAGGCGGCCGCGATGCTGAAGGGGCGGGTCGTCGCCCCGGGCGTCAGCCTCACCGTCTCCCCCGGCTCCCGGCAGGTTCTCCGGATGCTCGCTGCGAGCGGGGCCCTCGACGCGATGCTCGCCGCCGGCGCCCGCCTTCTCGAGAACGCCTGCGGCCCCTGCATCGGGATGGGGCAGGCCCCGCCGTCGGGCGGGGTGTCGCTCAGGACGTTCAACCGGAACTTCAAGGGGCGCGCCGGCACCCCGGACGCCGGGGTATACCTGTGCAGCCCGGCCGTGGCGGCCGCCTCGGCGATCGCGGGGGCGATCGCCGACCCGCGGCGCCTCGGGAAGCCGCCGCCGCTGAAACTCCCGCCGCGCTTCCTCGAGGACGAAGGCATGATCGTCCGCCCGCCGAGAAGACGGGCGTCGGTGGAGGTCGTAAAGGGGCCGAACATCAAGCCGCTTCCGCTCTTCCCCCCCCTCGCCGACCGGCTCGAGGGGCCGGTGGCGCTCGTCTGCGGCGACAACGTGAGCACCGACGACATCATGCCCGCGGGGGCGAAACTCCTCCCGCTCCGCTCGAACATTCCCGCGCTCGCCGAGCACGCCTTCGAGCGGCTCGACCCGGGTTTCGCCGCGCGGGCGAAGGCCGCGGGGACGGTCTTCGTCGTCGCCGGGGATAACTACGGGCAGGGCTCCAGCCGCGAGCATGCGGCGCTCGCCCCGAGGTTTCTCGGCGTCGCCGCCGTCATCGCGCGCTCATTCGCCAGGATCCACCAGGCGAACCTCGTGAACTTCGGGATCCTCCCGCTCGTCCCGGACCGCCCGGAGGATATCTCCCTGCTCCGGGCGGGCGACCGCCTCGTGATCGAGGGTGCGCGGGTGGCCGTGCGGAGCGGGGGGCGGATCGCCGTGCGGAACGAGACGCTGGGGGCGGAGATCGCCGCCCGCCTCGACCTCGCCGGGCGCGCGCGCCGCGTTCTCCTCGCCGGCGGCCTCCTCAACGACATAAAGGGACGCGTATGAGCCACGCGCGCTGCTCGCTGCTGGCCGTCCTCGTTCTATGCGGTTGCTCGCGCCCCCCCGACCAGGTCGCAGTGATCGACGTGGACGCAGTCTTAAAGGGGTACAAGAAGTCCCAGTCGATCTACGCGGCCATCGACGAGGAGAAGCGGGGCCTCGAGGCGAAGGGGCAGGGGATGCTCGATGAGATCAAGGCGCTCGCGAAGGGGGGGGGGATCCTGGAGGAGGAGGCCCGCGAGGAGCTGGAGGCGCGCATCAAGGAGAAGAGCGCCGCCCTCGATCTCTTCCGCCGGACAGCCACGCGGACCCTCATGGACAGGACGAGCGACGAGTACCGCGGGCTCATGGCCGAGATCCGCGCCGCGGCGGATGCGGTGGCGAAGAGGCGCGGCGTGCGCGTCATCCTCGACTCATCGGCGGTCGCCTACTCCGGCATGGGGATGGACGTGACGCGGGAACTCGTCGAGGAGCTCAACCGGCGCTTCGCGAAGGCGGGGGGGAAGTAGCCCCGGGCCGCCTTCTTACGCGCTGCGCGCCGCGCGCGCGGCTGCGAACCAGCGGGCCGGGAACCCGTTCCCCGCATCGGTGACGCGATATGCCATATCCAGTCCCGTTCCTCATCTTTCTCCAGTTCCTCCTGCACGAGATGGCCGCGGGAGACGCGCGGCTTCGTTTCTTCCTGCCGGTCGACGGCCTTCGTCGCGAGGCCCTCGAGTCCTACCGCCCGCGCGAACACGCGGTGCTCCGGATGCTCTTCTATATGAAGCCGGGCGAGCTCTGGCAGGGCCCGGGCGACCCAGACGGCGTGCGCTGGAGCGGGTATCGGACTTTCACGGGAGGGTCCTTCCGGTACGCGCAGGCTCGCGCGTATGTCGGGAGGCTGGAGGGCGGGGATGCGGGGGGCGGGGCGGGGCCCGCGGCCAGGATCTCCTGGGTCGACGCCGGGCTTCTCGACAACATCCCCTCCTGCGTGCCCGGCGCCGCGATCCCGGACCACCTGCCCGTTATGGAGCTTGTCTGCTGGGTCGGAGGCGAGACGAAGATCACCCCTCGCTACGCCCCCCCCGCGGAGAACTTCTCGCCGTCGGCGGTGGTGGACAGGGATCCGCTCGCCCCCGGGAAGGAGGGGGATTTCGGAGCCGTTTTCATGGACGCGGCCGGCTTCAAGCGGCTCCAGCGCGGCGTGGACATCTCGGGCGAGGCGGGCGTCACCCCGGTGAAGGCCGCGGCGGTCGGGAGGGTGGCGCTCGTCTCCCGCGACGGCGCGAAGAAGGCGTCCGCCCTGGAACCGGACGGCATTACCGTCACGGCGGATTTCCCGCCTGGGCGGCCCGACAAGGGGTCGGCCCTGAGGGAGTACGGGAATTGCGTCTACGTGGCGCAC
This sequence comes from uncultured bacterium, assembly GCA_937858775.1. Lineage (GTDB taxonomy): Bacteria > Auribacterota > Tritonobacteria > UBA1439 > UBA1439 > UBA1439. The sequence continues at coordinate 4,326 of CALLYX010000295.1, forward strand.
CCCGACGGATCCAGCGTGCGCTACGCGAACCTCGCGGCGATCGATGTCGAGGTGGGGCAGGGGGTTTTGCCGGGGACGAGGATCGGCACGATGGGTCCGCCGGCGGGCGGGCCCGGGTGGGCGCACATCGAGGTCAGGCTCGGCGATCCGCTGGACGACGCGGACTCGCTTCCCGTCAACCCGTGGGAGTTCTTCGATCGTGTCGGTGCCACCGCGGGGGAGAAGGGGAGGGGAGTATGATGTTGCGCGAGACAGCCGTTTCCGCGACGGCCGCCCGCCCCGGTCGCCGCCGCGGGCTCAACCCCTCCGGACGCCGGCGTACCGATCACCGGCGCAGGAGGAAGGGGTGCACCAAGGCCGCCCTGAAAAGGCGGCTGCGCGCCCACCTCGCCGCGGCCATCGCGGAGATCGCGACGGCTGGAAGGATCGACATGGTCGAGGCCAAGAAGAGGCATTTCGAGAAGGCGGTCGCGCGCCTCGACGCCCTGCTCCTCGATCGCCCCGCGGCGTACCTGCTCCGGCAACAGCGCGCCCTCTGTTTCGATGCGCTCCGCGAGATCGAGCGCGGTTCGCCCGGGGCGCGCTCGATCGCGATGGATACAGCCGCGCTGGAGAATTTCCACCTGTGAAAAAGACGGCGGCGAAACGCGGGCGCCCCGCGCTCTACGTCACTTACTGTTCCGGCAGGAAGAAGGAAGACCCCGAACCCATGCCGGCCGTCCGCCGCTACGTATCGGCCAGGATACGGGCGGTGCACCGGAAGAGCCGGGAGGACGCGGCCCCGTTCGCCATCCTCTCCGGCGAGTTCGGCCTTCTCGGCCCGTACCAGAGGATCCCGTACTACAACCACCTCCTCCGGGCCGACGAGGTCGAGTCGCTCCTCCCCCTGGTCGTCGGTTACCTAGGGAGGAAAGGGGTCCGCGCGGTCCGCTTCTTCCACGATCCGCTCCGGAAGGATCCCCGCCTCGCGCCGTACATCGACGCCATCAAGCGCGCCTGCCGCCTCGCGGGCGCGCGCCTGATCCTGACCGAACTGTGAGGCGGCGGCCCGTCCGGGTGCGCGGCGGCTGTTCGACGGGGCGCGCGCCGCCGCCCCGCCCCGCTCCCCCTGCCGTGCGCCCTTAGCCCCCGCCGTCTCCCCGGACGGCGCGCGCCAATCGGCTCGCCCCGGAATGACGAATCCGCCGGGCGGCGATATCCAGCGACGGCGAAGCGGGGGGGGTGCCCCCGCATCCCCCGGGCGTATTGATGCGGGAACCCGTTGCGCGGCGTGTAACGGGTTATGGAATTAGGAGGATTCCGGCTTGCGCGGCGCGCCGGTTGCCCGATAAGGATGCGCCCCTTCCCGCCATGAAAAGCGGCGTCGGCATGGACAATGAGCCGAAAGGATGGTAAACAATCATGAAAGGCGTGGCGGCGCGGCCGAGCCGCTGCGGGCCTTTCTGGGAGGCGCCGGCGATGCACCTGACGCGCGCGATCTCACTGATCGGCGGCCTGCTGTGCGCGGCGTCTCTCCCGTGCGCGCGTCCTGCCTTTTCCGCGGAGGCGGCCCCTCCCGAAGCCATCGCCGCCGCGAGGAGCGGCCTCCCCGCCTTCCTCGAGAAGATCCCCCCGGAAGGGCTCGGGGAGTACGGCTTCGCCCCCGGCGACCGGCTCGACGAGGCATATCCCGGCAAGCCGTATCTTCTCCACGAGATCCCCCCCGCCGCCATCGAGCGGTTCGCGAGCGAAGACTCGGTTGACTCCCTCCTGGCCCCCGCGGGCGTCTGGTATTTCCCGGTGATGATGGACGGCGAGGCGAGGGCGATCCTCGTCGTCGACCGCGTCGACGGCGGCTGGGTCGCGGTCTCGCTGGGGCAGGCGTCCCTGGCGGGGGAACTGAACGCGATCAGGCGGCAGTGGCCGGCCTCGGGGGGATACGACCCGCGGCTGATCGTCAGCTACCAGGCGGCCGCCTACTTCTTCAGCGTGCCGCAGGTCGGCGGCCGCAACCTGACACGTATCCAGGCGCCCGGGCGGGGGGCCGTCCCGCGCGCCCCGGCCCGGCGGTACGCGGCGGTATCCGACCTGGCGGCGACGATCGAGGCGCTGCGGCCCGAGGTTGAGGAGAATATCAGGCGGGCCAGATGAACGCGTCGAATGCGGGGCGCGCGTGGGCGGGGGGCGGCGCGGTGCGGAGGATGATTCTCCTCGGCATCATGCTGGCGTGCCTGCGCCGCGCGGACGGTATCGCGGCCGTCCTGCCGGTCGCGCAGAAGTACCAGGAGAAGACCCAGTGGTGCTGGGCCGGCTGCTCGCAGGCGATCCTGGAGTACTACGGCGTGGCCGCGACGCAGACGGCCATAGCCGCGTACGGCACCGACGGGTCGAGGAGGGGGATTGACATGATCCTCGACCATTTCGCCGGAATCGACTCCACCCCCTACGCCCGCTGCCTGAGCGAGCCGGAGGTCGACAGCGAGATAAGCGCCGGCAGGCCGCCCGTGGTGCGGTGGGGATGGGACAGCGGCGGGGGGCATTTCGTCGTCGCGCGCGGGATCGACGGCGGCATGATCTACCTGATGGATCCTTGGTACGGCCCCACCATCAACGCCTACTCGTGGGTGGTGAGCGGCGGCGGCCACACCTGGACGCACAGCCTTCCGCTCGACACCGATCCCGCGCCGACGGCCGCGCCCACGATCACGCCGGCTCCCGCGATCACCCCCACCCCGACGCCGTGGATCTTCCCGAAGAGGGTGAACTTCCAGCCGCCGGGGTCGCCGCGCGTCGACGGCTTCGTCCCGGACTGGGGCGGAATGTACGACGAGGCGCTGACCTACGGTTGGATCTGAGCGTCGCGGGGTGAAGGGGGGGCGTCCGCTTGGGAGGGTGATGGTGCGGAAGGGGGGAGTTGAACCCCCACCCCGTTGCCGGGACTAGACCCTGAATCTAGCGCGTCTGCCAGTTCCGCCACTTCCGCAACGTGGAAGGCGCATTCTAGACCATCCGGCCGGGCCTGTCAACCGGGCGCGCCGCGTCCCCGCCGCCGCGTCAATCCCTCTTTCCCAGCCAGTGCGGGGCGAGGATCAGGAGCGCGATGTTGGAGACGGTCACGAGGACGCCCGGCACGGATGCGGTCTTGCCGATCAACTCGAGGCCGATGGCGGTCGAGAACGCGGACATCTTGATCGTTCCAAGCAGCACGAGGCTGGCCCGCCTCCCGCGGTCCACGTCGGGCCGCGAAAAGAGGGCGCCCAGGAGCAACGCCGGGCCGAAGACGCTCGCCGCCGCCGCGCCGCCCGCGCGCAGAAGGATATCGTGGCGTTCGAGAAAGATCTCCCGGTTGACGCCGACCGCCGCGAGGACGATGGCGGCGAATCCCCAATTCACGACCGTGCCGTGCCAGCGGGAGACCCGGTGCGCGAGCCCTGCCCGTATGATCATCCGCGCGGCTAAGAACGGCGCCACGAGGAGTTTTATGAGGGCGGGGGCGAGATGCCACGGCGTGATCAGGGCGTCGCCGAGGAGCGCGGCGGCGAGGAGGGGGGCGAGGACGAGCGTGGCGGCGAAGCCGCCCACCAGCCCGACGGTGGAGAGGGTCATGTCCCCGGCGCAGAGCCGAGTGAAAGGCATGATGGCGATGCCGGGCGGCGCCGCGGCGACGAGCACGAATCCCGCCCGCAGCAACGGATCGTCGACCAGCGCCCAGGCGCAGGCGAGCATGGCGCCACCCAGGAGAAGCTGGTTGAGGATGATCCCGACGGCGAGGGGCCTGGCCAGGAGGAGCGGCCGCCGGAACTCCCTCCAGGCGAAGCCGCTCATCGAGACGGTCGTTATGACCATGAGGATCGGCATGGCGAACGGATCGAGAAACGCGACGCGGCCGCCGAGGGCTAGGCCGAGCGCGACGGCGCCGAGAAGGAGCAGGTTGCGCGTGGCCGATATATTCTTCATCTCCTGCCGTTGCCCTTCCCCGCGCGTCCGCGCGTCAGAAATCCGCGGCCACGGGGGCGGCCGCCGCGACGGGGCGTTTCCAATCCGCCGGGAAGATCTCGACCGTGCAGAGGCCTGCGATGCGGGCACCCTCCGCGTCGTATTGCGAGAATACACTGCCGCCGAGGCGCTTCAGGGGCAGGAGCGTCCGGATCGGCCCGTTCGTGAGCACGAGCGCGGCGGGGGAGGGGCGGGAGCCGCGCGGGATCCCCTCGATCCTCTCCGCCCATCGCCGGACTAGCGGGTTCGCCGCGCAGAACGCGGCGCATGACCGGCTCCTCGTGACCGCCCCGGCGACGGAATCCCCGCCCCGCACGGAGGCGAGCCCTCCGGCGCGCCCCTTTTCCGGGACGCCGAGCACTTCCGCGGCGTAGCGCAGCGCGTCGCCGCCCCGTATCGGGACGAACTCGGCGGCGCGGCACGCCCTCTTGGGGCCGAGCCTCCCGAGGAGGAGCCCGGCGGCCGCCTCCGGATCCGGACAGGAGATGGCGAGGCGGGAGAGCGACGCGGCGTCGGGCGGCGGATTTCGGTGAGGGGCGCCGCCGGAGAGCCCGAGTGCGCGGAAAATTGCGCTCCCCTCCCACCCCCCCGCCCGGGCGCGGACGCGTCCGGGCGGCCCCCCGAAGTAGGAGGCGATCTCGGCGGCCGCGAGTAGGAGGCCGGCGAGGCCGAGGGC
>CALLYX010000296.1 GCA_937858775.1 uncultured bacterium
CTCCTGGACCGCGCGCGTCCGGACCGCGTGGTCGTGCAGGGGGACACGACCACGGCCTTCCTCGTCGCCCTCGCCGCGTTCTACCGGAGGATCCCGGTCGCGCACGTCGAGGCGGGGTTGAGGACCGGCGACCGGTATTATCCGTTTCCCGAGGAGATGAACCGCCTTCTCGTCTCCGACATCGCCGACCTCCACTTCGCCCCGACCGCCGGGGCGAGGGACAACCTCCTGCGGGAGGGGATTCCCCCGAAGAGCGTTTTCGTCACGGGGAACACGGGGATCGACGCCCTCCTCTGGGCGCGCTCGATCCTCCCCGCGCGCTTTCCCCGCCTGGGCGCGATCGATTCCGGCAGGAAGATCGTCCTCGCCACCGCGCACCGGCGGGAGAGTTTCGGGAGGCCGCTCGAGGAGATCTGCCGGGCGTTCGCCGACATCGTCCGGGCGGACCCGGCGGCCGAGATCGTCTACCCGGTCCACCCGAACCCGAGTGTGCGAGAGACGGCGGATGCGATCCTGAAGGGCGTGAAGGGGGTGCGCCTCCTCCCCCCCGTCTCCTACGGCGAACTCGTCTTCCTTATGACGCGCTGCCGCCTCATCCTGACCGACTCGGGGGGGATACAGGAGGAGGCCCCGTCGCTCGGAAAGCCGGTCCTCGTGATGCGGGACGAGACGGAACGGCCGGAGGGGGTCGCCCTCGGCGTCGCGAGGCTCGTGGGGAGGCGGCGGGGGGCGATCGTGCGCGAGACGCTGCGCCTTCTCTCCTCCCCGCGCGCGTACCGCGCGATGCAGAAAGGGGTCAACCCGTACGGCGACGGCAGGGCCGCCGCGAGGATACGGCGGGTCATCGAGGGGGCTGCGTGACCATGTGGTGGCTTGTCCACGGGTATCTGTTCGCGCTCTCGTTCGCGCTCTCCCTTCTCCTCACGCCGCTCGCGCGGGGGATCGCGGTCCGGGCGGGGCTGGTGGACGTCCCCGGCGCGAGGAAGGCCCATCGCGGACCGACGCCGCTTCTCGGCGGCGCGGCGATATACGGCACGGTCTCCCTGGCCATCCTGCTGAACGCCGCCCTTGCCCTCCTCGCCTCAGCCGGCGGCCCCCTCCGGGCGTGCCTTCCGCCCGGCCTCTTCCCGTACCTCGCCGGCGCCCTCGATGTCGCGCCGAAGCTCGGGGTGATCCTACTCGGGGGGCTGGTCGTGTTCCTGCTCGGGCTCTGGGACGACGCCGTCGATCTCCCCCCCCGCGTGAAACTCCTCGGGCAGGTCCTGGTGGCGGTCGGCCTCGTCGCCCTCGACGTGAGGATAACGATCTTCGTGCCGTCGTACCCGTTCAGCGTGCTGGCCACGGTCGCGTGGATAGTCCTCGTCGTCAACTCGTTCAACCTCCTCGACAACATGGACGGCTTGTGCGCGGGGGTGGCCCTCATCGTCTCCGCGCTGATGGGTGGGATCTCGGCCTTGAGCGGCAACTACTT
>CALLYX010000297.1 GCA_937858775.1 uncultured bacterium
GCGGTCAAGGTCCTCTCGCGCGGCGAGGAGTATCTCGCCGACCATTTCCCGACCTTTCCCATCATGCCGGGCGTGCTCATGCTGGAGGCGATGGCGGAGGCGGCGGCATGGCTCATGCTCCTGAGCGACGGCTTCTCTCCGCCTGTCATCGTCCTGAGGGGGGCGAAGGCGGTGCGCTACGGCCACGTTGTCAGGCCGGGCGACGAGCTTCGGGTCGAGGTGGAGCGGACGAGCGGGACGGATTCGAACGCCTTGTTCAAGGGAATCGGGAGGAGCGGGGGGCGGAACGCTGTCGTCGGGCGCTTCGCCCTGTCGCGCGTCCCGCTCCGGCGGCTCGACCCCTGCCTGGCCGTGGCGGAGGAAGAGATCGAGCGGTTCCTCCGGTCGCGCCTCTCCTCCCTCATGGAGTGCGGGCGGAGGTTCTGATCCCTTGCCGCCGGGGTGGGGGGAGACTCGCCCACGGGCGCTCTTCCCCGCGGCGACACGATGACGGGAGGAGGAATGGAATCCGAATTCAAGGGGGCGTCGGTGCTGGTCACCGGCGGCGCGCGGGGGATAGGCAGGGCGATCGCCCTGGCCTTCGCGGGGCGGGGCGCGTCGGTCGCGATCATCTACGCGAAGAACGACGGGGCGGCGGCCCTGACGGTCGAGGAAATCGCCAGGCGCGGCGGGGCCGGGCTGGCCGTCCGCTGCGACGTGCGGGATCCGGGGGCGGTAGATGCCGCCGTGGCGCAGGCGGAGGCGAGACACGGCGGGATCCGTATCCTCGTCAACTCAGCCGGGTGCGTCAGGGACTCCCTTATGACGTCGATGCAGGACGAGGATTGGCGCGCCGTGATAGACACGAATCTGAGCGGGGCGTTCCACTGCATGCGGGCGGTCGCGGAGGGGATGGTGCTGCGCAGGAGCGGGAGGATCATCAACGTCTCCTCGCTCGCCGGCGAGCGGGGGGGGCGCGGGCAGGCGAACTACGCCGCGTCCAAGGGCGGGCTCAACGCCCTCACCAGGGCCGCGGCCATCGAGCTCGCCCCGCGCGGAGTCACCGTGAACGCCGTGGCCCCGGGGATGGTCGTGACGGAGATGACGGAGTCCGTGCGCGGCCTCGCGGGGGAGAAGCTCAAGAGGTCGATACCGGCCAGGAGGTATGCCGTGCCCGAGGATATCGCCGGGGTGGTGCTTTTCCTGGCGTCGGACGCCGCATCGTATATCACCGGGCAGGTAATTGGGGTGGACGGTGGCCTCGGGGCTTCGATACAATACTGACGCGTCCGTCCGTGCGCGCGGGCATGTCCAGGAGGATATGATGGTCGAACAAAACGAAGTCTACCAGAAAGTCAAGGAGTGCCTGGTCGAGGCGCTCGGCGTGGATGAGGCCGACATCGTTCCCGGGGCGCGCATCATGGACGATCTGGGGGCGGAGTCCATCGATTTTCTCGACATCGTATTCAGGCTGGAAAAGGCCTTCGGGATCAAGATCCCGCGCGGGGGCCTCTTCCCCGAGAATATCCTCTCCAATGACGCGTTCGTCAAGGACGGGAAGGTCACCCAGCAGGGCCTCGACGAACTCAGGAAGCGTATGCCGTGCGCCGATCTCTCCGCTTTCGAGAAGGACCCGCGCGTGGGCAACTTCTCGAGTCTCTTTACCGTGGATCTGATCCACCGATATGTCGCCGGCATGCTCGGCTGACGGGGCGCCGGTTTCGATAGGCGTCGACATCGTCGAGGTGGACGCGATGCGCCGTCTCGCCTCGCATGGGCAGCGCCGCCTCGCCCGCGTATTCACCCCGTCGGAGCTCGGCCCCCGTCCCCCCCGGCCATCCCGTCTCGCATGCGTCTTCGCGGTCAAGGAAGCGGTCTTCAAAGCACTGGGGCGCGGGTGGGGCCAGGGGATGCGGTGGGACGAGGTGCGCGTCGGCCGCCTCCCGGGGGGCCGCTGGACGGTGCGCCTCCGGGGCAACGCGCGGAAAAGGCTCGCGGAACTGGACGGGACGGCGGTTGGGATCGCCGCCGCGGCGGGCCGCGGGTACGCCGCCGCGTGCGCCGTGGTATATGGAGTCGCAAACGCCGGAACCGGAAGCCCTGCATGGCGGGAGTGGTGATAGGGCGCGGCGATGGGCGGCTCGCGTCCCGCGTCGCCCCCGCGTGTTTCTTCAATATGATTTTCTGGACTCGGGACCTGGAATCCGGGATTTAGTCCGGTGCGCTGGATCCATATCGACGAATGGCGGGAGGTCGCGCCCGGAGAGGCCGCCGAGGCGGTACGGGCCATACCGTCCGATCTGGATTTCCTCGCGGGCCGGTGCCCCGCCTTCCCCATCATGCCGCACAGCCTCCTCGTGGAGTCGATGGCTCAGACGGCGGGGATACTGGTCGGGAAGGCCTTCGGATTCACCCGTGACGTGATTCTCGCCAAGATCGACATGGCGGAGTTTTTCGCGATCACCCGCCCCGGGGACATCCTCCGGATCGCCGCCCGGATCGAGGAGAGGCGCGAGGAGGGGGCCCGGGTCGCCTGCCGGATAACCCGGGATGGGGACGAGGTCGCGCGCGCAACCTTGTTCTTCGCCCTTCTCGGCGAGGAGGACGCGGGGAAGCTCGGGGCGCGCGGGTTCGTCTTCTCCGCGGGGACGCTCGCCGGGTTCAGGACCGGGTGACAACCCCGGCCAGCGCATGGAGGGCGGCCCGCCGCTTCAGGCGATCGTCGAGCGAGAGGAGCATTTCGGCGACCCCGCGCGGCGGCGGGGGGCGCTCCATCCTGGGGGCGCGGCTGCAACCGGCTAGGCGGAACCCCATCGTCATCGCCTTCATGCCCCGCTTGACCAGGATCTCGTTCTCCCCGTCGAGCGCCAGGCCCGAGGCGATCGTCCCGAGCGCGGCGAGGTCGAGGCACTCGAGGACCCTCAGCGCTCGAAGCTCCCCCGCGCCCCGGTCCGTCAGCGCCAGGTAGATCCGCCCGGCCGTCCGCGCGTCGTGCGCGGCGCGGTGCCAACTCTCGATCGGAACGCCGAGCAGCCGCGCCATGTCGCCGAGGCGGTGGCCGGGGGCCTCGGGATATAGCCAGCGCGAGAGGGGGAGCGTGTCCTCCGCCGCCGTGCCCGCCCTCGTTCCGAGGCGAAGCGCCGCTTGCCGCCTGAGAAAGGCCACGTCGAACGGGGCGTTGTGAGCGACGAGCGGAAGCCCGCCGCAGAACTCCATGAAGCCGCGCACCGCCTCCGATTCGGTCGGATAGGACGGAAGGCCCGCCTCGGCGAAGATCTCGGTGGCCCGTTCCTGGTCGCCGAGCCAGACGGTGAAGACCGGTTTCATGCGGCCGCCCCGCGTCCTGCGGCTCTTCACCACATTGGTCACCGCCTCCGCCGCGTCGCGGCTCGGCAGCAGCGCCGTCGGGCAGTTCATCACCAGCACCGCGTCGATGTCGCGGTCGTCGAGGGCGGCTTCCATCGCCGCCGCGTAGCGGGCCGAATCCGCGTCGCCGATGATGTCGATGGGGTTGCCCCCCGACCAGGTCGGCGGCATGGCCGCGTCGAGCTTCGCTGTCGTCTCCGGCCCGAGCTTCGCGAGCTTCCCGCCGTGGTCCATCAGCGCGTCGACCGCCAGCACGCCGAGCCCGCCGCCATTGGTCACCATGCCGAGCCGGTCGCCGACGAAGGAGGGGTAGCGCGACAGCGTCTCAGC
>CALLYX010000298.1 GCA_937858775.1 uncultured bacterium
GAGCGTCTCGTCGACGGCCTTCGGGTTGAAGTCGCGCTGGCGCACGCACTCGTTCATCTCGGCGAAACGCGCGGCGTTCCAGAGCTTGGTCGCGAAGTTGCGATAGCCTTCGACGCGGTTTGCCGAGAGGCGGATGTTGCGGCCCTGCGCCGTCTGAGAGGCGAGCGCGCCGTCAAGGCGCGGGGAGACCGCGTACGAGGGGAGGTAACCGCCCACGTACTGGATCGCGCCCCCGCCCCCCATCGCGTTCCGCAGGCCCCAGGCCGAGATCCCGTCCGCCCACACCAGGTACGCGTTCTCGGGGATGTAATGGACGATCTCCGCGCCGGCGCCGTCGAGGAGATCGAGATCCGCGTCCACCGGCGGCGCCGTGAATTGGATCAGCATCAAGCCCCGGGGCCCTTCGGGATGAGCGGGTGCGGATACGGAGACGCGCGTATCTATCGCGCCCCTGTGGAGCATGATCCGGTCGAAATCAGGTCTCGCCTGCGCGCCGGGAAGCGACGGGAGGAGCGGCCCCGGCAACTCGTAGACGTCGTAATATCCCCGGCGCGCGACGAGCCGCCCGCCGGCGCGTTCGGCTCCCGAGGCCGCCCCCGGCCGGTCGTTCGCGATCAGGACCTTGACGCTGTCGGGCGCCGCGGCATGCGCGGCCCAGTGCGACAGAACGGCGAAACCCGCCAGGAACGCGGAGCTCGCCTGAAATAGATCTCTCATTCGTCCCTCCCGTCCGTCTTCAACCGCAATTTAGCACATACAACACGCGCGTCAAACGGCTTCCCCGGCTTGGAACCTCGGTGGGGGGCAATGGGTTTTCAACGGGACAATCAGGCGGGCGCCACGAATCACGCCCCCGCAATGAAGGAGGGCGCCCCACACGGATCATGCGCCGGCCGCCCCCCCCCGAACAGGTCCACCTCGTGGGTGGCGCAGGGGAGCGTCTCCTGAGCGTGAAACATGCGCCATCCGGCGTATCGGCTGCCGTTCTCCGCTTTCCTCCGCTGGGACGGCGCCTCGCTCGGGGGCATAAGGAAAAGGGCGGCCCTTCCGCCCTTGGCGGAAGGCCGCCCTCACGCGTCATTCCCTCCGTTTCCGGTCAGAGGCTCTTCTCGGCAAGAAGCCCCACAGTCACCTCATCCTTGAGGGTATCCAGCCGCCCCTCGCCTATGCCGGGAATGTTCTTGAGCTCGGCCACACTGTCGAACCTGCCGAACTCCCTCCTGTACTTGATGATGCGCTCAGCGATGTCCGTGCCGATGCCCGGCAGGGTCTCCAACCGGCGTTTCGAGGCCGTGTTGATATTGACCTTCCCGGCCGCAAACACCGGCGTTCCGACCAGCGTATTCAGAGCCACGGCTACAGCCAACGCCGCCATTGTCAACTTTCTCATGTCCAACTCCTTTCGACGAAACAGACCTTTCGAGTGCTTCTCCCGAACAAGATGTTGATACGCAGCTTCTATGCCAATACGAACAATAATGCGATGATATATCGCATCACTTTCGTATTCAATATGTTAGGTGTTCGATCGTTTACCGCATGACCGGCCGCGAATAGCTGTTTTGGCCGCCCACAATAACTAATAGTTATACTTTCATGTCATATACTGTATAACTATCGAAAGACTTGTCGTCAAATTTGTTGCACATAAATAGCGTTATGATATAGTTGTTTTGTCACAAAGCGATATTCACGTTTCGACAAGATCCAGCGGATCGGAAAGCGGCGCCCATGACACCGGAGATGAAACAACAGTACGTAGTGAACAAGCTCTTCTCCCTGCTGCAGGCGGCCCAGGAGGTCTCCTCCACCAGGGACAAGACGAAGCTCGTGGAGGCGATCGTCTGCTCGGCGACGAAGGTCGTCGAATGCCGCAACTCCTGCCTCATGCTCCTCCGTCCGGAGTCCGGCGAACTCGTGGCCTACGTCGTGGTGGGCGCCGACAAGAGCCGCATGCAGGAGGTGCGTTTCAAGGTCGGCGAGGGAATCGCCGGCTGGGTCGCGAAGCACGGCGAGCCGGTCCTGTCGAACGACGTCCAGCATGACCCCCGTTACTCCCACAAGCTCGACCAGATCACGGACTTCCCCCTCCGATCGATCCTCTGCATCCCGCTCATCTCCAGGGGAAAGGTGCTGGGCGTTCTCAATATCATCAACAAGCCCGACGACGGCCGTTTCACCGAGGAGGACCTCCACCTCGCGCAGGCGTTCGCCGAGCAGGCCTCGATCGCGATAGAGAACGCCAACCTCTACGACGCCATTTCGAACGAGAACCGGCTTCTGCGCGAGCGGCTCGACATGGCCCCCCGGCTCCTCAAGAGCTTCTCCCCCGCGATGAAGGCGGTCATCGAGATGGCCCGGCGCGCGGCGGAGAGCGACGCCACCGTGCTCCTCCTCGGCGAGAGCGGTACCGGCAAGGAGGTCGTCGCCCGCGCCATCCACACCTGGAGCGGCCGCGCCGGGGGCGCCTTCGTGGCGATCAACTGCGCCGCCCTGCCCGAGCAGCTCCTGGAGAGCGAGATCTTCGGGCACGAGCAGGGCGCGTTCACCGGGGCGCTGAAGAGGAAGGAGGGGAAGGTCGAGCTCGCGAACGGCGGCACCCTTTTTCTCGACGAGATCGGCGAGATGAGGCCCGACATCCAGACCAAACTCCTCCGCATCCTCCAGGAGCAGCAGTTCGAACGCGTCGGCGGCACGCAGACCATTTCCACCGACCTCCGGGTCATCGCGGCGACCAACAAGGACCTCCGCGAGGAGGTGCAGCGCGGGGCCTTCAGGGAGGACCTTTTCTTCCGCCTGAACGTCATCACCCTTACGATACCCCCTCTGAGGGAGCGGAAGGAGGATATCGTCTTCATCGCCAACCAGTTCGTCGAGCGCTACTGCGCCGAGGAGGGAAGGCCGGTCCCGTCCATAACACCGGCCGCGAGGAAGGCGCTCCTCGATTACGAATGGCCGGGGAACGTCCGGGAGCTCGAGAACGTCCTTGAGCGCGCCATCGTGCTCGGGGCGAAGGAGACGATCGCGCCCGAGAACCTCCTCCTGGACCTCTCGCTCGTCCCGTCGAGGCAGGTCGAGATCGACCGCCCGTACCGCGACCTCGTGAAGGAGTTCAAGAAGGGCCTCATCGCGGAGGCGCTCCGCGAGTGCGGCGGCAACCAGTCGCGGGCCGCCCTGAAGCTCGGCGTCACGCAGCCGTATCTCTCGAAGCTCATGAAGGACCTCGGCCTGCGCTGACGGCCCCCCGGGCGGCGCACCCTGCGCCGCTGTATCGCCGCGCGCGAAAATGGTATCCTTTGCGGGCGGCCGGATCGAGCGGCAGCGCCCCGGGCCGCCGAAGAGAAAAGGATGCCCCATGAATCCCTCAGTACGAAATCCCGTGCCGCGCGCCGTGCATGCCCTCGCCTCGGCGTTCGTCGTGGCGTCGCTCTGCCCGAACGCGGGCGCCCGGCCCCCGTCCCCGCCTGTGGTCCACGTGGGGGAGCCGTTCGCGGGCAGACCCGTCACCTCATGGGATTACGACCTGGACGGGGACAACAGAACCGACCTGCGGAAGCAGGATATGGACGGCGACGGCGTGGTGGACCGCTACCTCACGGACCGCGACGCGGACGGGCTGTTCGACCTGGCCGCGGCCAAGGAATCCAGTGACGGGGCGCCGCGGCGGCACCTGGTCATCTGCCTGGACTCCGTGCCGTTCCACGAGATGGAACGGCTCTGGGGGGAGGGCCATTTCAGGGATTTCTTCCCGCCGAGCCGCGTCATCGGCGCCTTCCCATCGGATCCGGCCGGCGCGTTCCCGCGGATATTCGGCGGCCGCGCCCACGCCGCCGCCGAGGAACGGCGCTTCGATCGGGCGTCGAACCGGCCGCTCGCGGGCGGGGTGGGCGCCGCGGGGACGGTGTTTGACTGCGAAGTTCCCCCCCCACGTGGACTCGCGGCGCGCCTCTTCGCGCGCCGGCGGAGCGACGCGGCACGTGCGCGCCGCCGGGCGCCCCTGCGTCCGGCCCGGTACGGCACAGAAGCCGCGGG
>CALLYX010000299.1 GCA_937858775.1 uncultured bacterium
GAACCACTCCGCATGCGCCGAACGGCTCATTCCCCCGGCGACGGTGTGAGTACTCCCAGCGGGGAACACATCCGCCTCGCCGAGGTTGTGGCGTCGCTGTCGCTGGCAACCGACCTCGGAAACGGCCAGCCGGCGGAGACGGCGCTGCAGTGCACGCTCGTCGCGATGCGGCTCGCCGACCTCGCTGGCATCAAATCTGGCCCTGACCGGGAGGCGGTGTTCTGGGGTGGGCTACTCCGCTTCGTTGGCTGCGTCTCAACGTCACTCGAGGAGTCGCAGTTCGGCGGCGACGATATCGCGTTACGGAGCGGGCTCCTCGCAACGGACTTCGGAAACCCAACCGAGCTAGAAGCCCGTGTCAGCTCCGGTCTCCGCCAGTCGCTCAACGCCGAACTGGAAAGCCGCGGCGTCAGCCTGACCGAATTCGCCCAGATCTTCGAGGATCTCGGCGCCACCGAGGCCTACAACCTCGACGGTGGCGGATCCTCCACCATGTACTTCATGGGCCGTGTCGTCAACAACCCGCTCGGCAAGGGAGCGGTCATGCGGAAGACGTTCAATCCCCACCACTCGAACATCAACGTCCACTGCGACCGCGAGGCGTTCGAGGACACCCTCGCGGAGTTCGCGGCCCGCGAGCGGCGGTTCGGCGGCCGCTGATGCCGCTCCCGCGCCGATCTCCCGACGGCCTGGGCCGCGCGCGGGCCGCGGCGCGGCGCGCCTGCCTCGCGGCGGTGGTGTGGATGCTCGCCGCGCACGCCGCGGCCGTCCCGTGGATCGTTCGCCTGGTCACGCCCCTCACCTCGGGTTCGGAGTACGCCTTCCTCGCCCTTGTCTGGTTCACCGGCGCCCTGACCGGGGCCGCGTTTCCGCTCGCCGCCGGGATCCGCCTGGGCGTCTCCGGCGGGGCGGGGGGTGCGGCGGCGCGCGTAAACGCCCTCGACAACCTGGGCGCGTGCGCCGGTTCACTTCTGGCGGGCGTCGTTTTCGTCCCCCTGCTCGGCCTCGCTTCGTCATGCCTCCTGATCGCCTTGCTCGACGCCGCCTGCGGCGTCCTGCTCCTGGCGGACGGTTGCCGCAGACGGCCGTAGGCGCGCCGCCGGTGTCGCGCGGGGCGCCCCGCTGCGTCCGGCGGCTGGATAAGAACGCTCCGCGGCATTGGCCGAGCGCGCGTTGCCGTTCACCCGCGCCGACCCATGTGTTATCATCGGGGCCGTGCACTCCCCCATGAACGGCGAAAACGCCCGGGCCGGCCGGGGCGGGGAAAAGGCGCTGGAGCGCCTCCGCCTGATAGTGGCGGAGGGGCTCTGCCATCGCTGCGGCTCATGTTCGGGCATCTGCCCGGCCGGGGTCATATCTCCAGGCCCCGACTACTATCCGGTCTGGGATCCCGGCGACCCGCGCTGCACCGGCTGCGGCCTATGCGCCCGTGTCTGCCCGGGCGCCGCGTTCTCGTTCCCGGAGCACTCGAAGGCGCTTTTCGGCCCAGCGGCGGACTTCCGCGGCGCGCACGGCGTGGTCGCCGCTGCTTTCCTCGGCTACGCCCTCGACCCGGAGGCGCGCAGGCGGTCCACCTCGGGAGGAGTGGCGACCGCCCTCGCCCTGCATCTCCTGGAGAGGGGGAAGGCGGGCGGCGTCTTCGCCGCGGTCCCGGACGCGGCGCAGCCGTGGAAGCCGCGAGCGATCGTCGCCCGGACGCGGGCCGAGGCCCTCGCCGGCGCCAACTCAAAGTATCCCGCGTGCTCGATGAACCACCTTTTCCGCGATATCCGGGACGAAAGCGGGCCGTTCGCGCACGTCGGCCTCCCGTGCCATGTCCACGGGCTTCGCGCGATGGCCGCCCTCGACCGCCGGGTGGCCGGGAAGGTCGCCGTCTCGATCGGACTTGTCTGCCACTCCTGCCTCGACCACGCGGCCCTGGGCGAGATGCTCGACTGTTATCGCGTGCGGGAGGGCGACCTTGCCTCCGTCCGCTACCGGGAGGGGAAGCTGCCGGGTTATATCTGCGCAGTTATGAACTCCGGGGAGAGGGCATACCTTCCGTACCCGTCCCTCGGCCCCGACCGCTACCGCCCCAACGCGAAGGAGTGTCTTACGCTCTTCTTCAAACTCTTCTCCCCCCCGCGCTGCCGCCTCTGTGTCGACTCGATGGCGGAGTTCGCCGACATCGCCCTCGGCGACCCGTGGTACAAGGGGTGGGAGGCGGAGGGGAAACTGCGCGAGGGCTACACGCTCGTGATCGCGAGGACGAAAGCGGGCCTGGAGACCCTGGAGGGCGCGCGGCGCGACGGCGCCGTCGCCCTGGAGCCGTTCCCTGCGGAAAAGATCCCTCTCGTGCAGCACGCCATGGCCCGCGCGAAGAGGAGGAGGGGCTTCTACTTCGCGCGGAAGAGGCGTGAAGAGGGCCGCCCGGCACCGGAGTACGGCTTCTCCCCGGCGTTCACGCGGATGGAGAGAATCCGGACAGGCCTCCACGCGCTCACTTACGCCGCCGCGGACAGGCCGGCCCTCCGCCGTTCGATCTACCGCTTTCTCCTCTCCCGCGCCGGGAGGCCGGTCGTCGGCGCGCTCTTTTTTCGCCGCCACGTCATCCAGCCGCTCGTCGAAAAGGCCAGGCGCGGGGGTGTGGGCGGAGGCGAGCGGGCCGGGGCCGCGGCGGGGAAATAGGGTCGCGCCGGCGCGCTGGAAAGGCGATCCGGGCGCGATTCGGCGCCGGGGGTCTCCGGCCGCGCGGCGCGGACGGCGCGGTCGCCCCGTTCTCCCCGGCGAAATGCGCCGTAGCCCACGCTATCTGTGATAATATTGACTCACGGGGCGGTTAGCTCAGCCGGCTAGAGCGCTACCCTTACAAGGTAGAAGTCGCAGGTTCGAATCCTGCACCGCCCACCACTATAAAAGGAGGCAATCCATTGCATCCGTTGGAGTTGGCGCGAGAAGTGGTGCGCGAAAAGAGCCCTCAAAGGCTGGATGAAAAAGCCGACAAATTCCTGCACTCGCTTCTGCACACGAAAGAGGGCCAGCGGCTCATGCGGATCGTCATCCCCAAGATCGCCGCAGGTATCGGAGCGAACGAGCCCCTCGGGTAGGCATTCGGGCCATCCGTGCGGCTAGATAGTTCCCGACTTCCGCGTTCTCCCCATCCGACCCTGCTCTGCGACGTTGCGGGCCGGGGTCTTGCTTTGTGTTAACGGTCTTGCTTTGGGGTACCCGCCCGCTTCTGATAGAGTATCCGTCAGGGGCGGGGTGTTTTATGTAGGGAGGGGCGCCATGAATAGGTGGGTGCCGAATGCGATAGTCGTCATAGCGGCCTGCCTTGTACTGTGCGGCTTGTCGGCAGCGTCGTGGGGAGCAGAGGGAGACCTCATTCAAGCGGCAGAGGCAGGTGACCTTTCGAAAGTCAGAGCCCTCATCGCCGCCAAGGTGGATGTGAATGCCAAGAACAATATTGGCATGACAGCATTGATGGCGGCATCGCAGAACGGCCACATTGAGGTGGTTCGGGCGTTGCTGGCTGCCAAGGCGGATGTAAACGCAAAGGCAGATTTTGGCTACACGGCGCTGATGGTTGCGTCAGAACAAGGACACAGTGAGGTAGCAAAGATGCTGTTGGCAGCAAAGGCGGATACAAGTGCCACGAGAGGAAGAGGCCGTGTTACAGCATTGATGATGGCCTCTGGTCGGGACCATGTCGAGGTGGTGAAGGCACTGATGGCGGCGAAGGCCGATGTAAACGCAAAGGCAAGAGGGGGCTACACGGCGCTGATGTATGCCTCGATGGGCGGTTATGACGAGGTGACAAAGACATTATTGGCGGCAGGGGCAGATGTGAATGCCAAAACTGAAAAAGAGCAGACAGCCTTGATGCTTGCGAAGGAGAAGGGCCACGCCGAGGTGGTGAAACTCCTCAAGCAGGCAGGGGCGAAGGAATAGACTCGGCGTACTCGTATCCCCTGCTCGGACAGGGCGGCGGCGGGGCGGCACACATCGGGAGGATTCCACGACCCCGCTTCTGATGGGCTGACCGTCAGGGGCGTGGTTTCTCATTTGGCCCTCGAAAATCACCCCCACGGGTGATTGCGTGTTCAGCGCAAGGGTGGTACCTTCAGGTAGGCAACCTAACCACCTGCCATAGCAAGGGTGGGTGAAAGGGGGGCTATCATGACCAAGTACCTTCCTCTTACTGCCATCCTCTCCATGCTTCCAATCCTAATCGTTTCACACGTATCAGCCCAAACCTATCAAGGCACGGGGAGAAACTTCGGCAGCGGGTGGCAGTCGGATGGCATGGGTGGCTATCGGGGTACGGGCGGGAACTTCGGCAGTGGGTGGCAATCAGACGGGATGGGGGGGTATCGGGGGAGTGGTAGAAACTTCGGCAGCGGGTGGCAGTCGGATGGCATGGGTGGCTATCGGGGTACGGGCGGGAACTTCGGCAGTGGGTGGCAATCAGACGGGATGGGAGGTGTTAGGGGGACAGGCAATAACTTCGGCAGCGGGTGGCAATCCGATGGGATGGGGGGAGTCCGAGGTACTGGGAGGAACTTCGGCAGCGGGTGGCAACACTATTAGCAGAGTTGTATAAGTCCAGAACGCAACCCCCTCTTCTGGTAGCGGTCGGGAGAGAGTCAGGTAAAGCCAATAGGAAGGAGCCGCCATGACCCTGCTTCTGATGGGATGACCGTAGGGGGCGGGGTATTGTTGTGCAGGGGACAGGGGACTCTTTGACCTGCCCCCATTTGCTAGGCAGGTTCTTGTGAGAGTTCCACGGGTATAAGTGCTCCCTCCCCAGCACCCTCGGGGGAGAGGGGGTTGGGCCGCGCCGCCAGGCGCTCGGCGTACTCCTCCGGCGTCATGTTCCCCAGCGAGCTGCGCGGCCGCGCCGTGTCGTAGTCCACACGCCACTCCTCCACGATCTCCCCCGCCTCCACGGGACGGTCAGAAAAGCAGGCGCAGGCCGAGAATGCAGAGGGCGGCGGCGAGGCCGCGCAGGATCCATCGGCCGTGGACGCGCCGCGCCAGCCAAGCGCCGAGCTGCGCGCCGAGGACGACGCCGGCGGCGAGGGCGAACGTCCGCCGCCCGCCGCGGTGGAAGTCCCCGGCGGCGAGGTGCACGACCGTCCCCGCAAGCGCCATGATCGCCAGGATGAAGTGCGAGGTGGCGGTCGCGACGTGGACGGGGAAATCGAGGAGGTGGACCATCGCCGGCACGTGGATGATTCCGCCGCCTATCCCCAGCAGGCTCGAAAACAATCCCACCCCCGTGCTCAGCGCTGCGCCGACGAGCGGGCTGAACGCGTACTCGTGCCGCGTGCCGTCGGCCTCGACGAGCACCCTCCGCATCACCCCCCGGCGTCCGTGGGCGGGCGCCGCCCCGCCCCCCCCCTCGCGGAAAAAGAGGAAGAGCGAGGCGGCGATCATCAGGACCCCCATCACGTTGTCGAAGGCCGGGCGCGGGATGAGCTGGGTCGAAAGCGCGCCGAGCACGGCGCCGGGGACGGCTGCGGCGGAGAAGATGAGCCCCGTTCTGTAATCCACCCTGCCCATACGCGCGTAGGCGGCGGTACCGGAAAGCGCGTTGAAAAAGACCACCGCGAGGGATATGGAGGTGATGGTTGCCGGGCTTTCGCGCGGGTAGAGGATGATGAGCAGCGGGACGAGTATGAAACCCCCGCCCGCGCCGATGAGCGTCCCGTACGCCCCGATGACGAATCCCAGCGGTATGAGCCAGGGATGGCAAGTCATCGCGCCGGCCGCCCGATGAATATCTCCGCCGGGATCTCCTGGCGCCCCGCCCGGCGTTTCCCGAGGATCATGACTTTTTGGAGGAGAGTCAGGTCGTCCGGCGCCTCTTTCGGGATGGCGCGGTAGCGCACGCGGACGCCGCCGCCGACGGCGTCTATGGTGAAGCAGCTAAGCTCATAAGACGGGCGGTAGACGTCCGGCATCAAGCGAGCGTGCGTCGGGGTGCGCTCGAGCCGTTTGAGCCAGGAGCCGGTGTTGAGGACGTAGCGCGAGCCCACCCGCCGCGCCGACGCGAGATGCGTGTGCCCGTAGAGGAAGACCGCCACGGACGGATCCGCGTCGAAGACCGCCTGCGCGGCGGCGAGATACCTCTTCTCCTTGTCCGCCTTCATTTCGGCGGCGTGGGTGACGCCGTACCGATCGAGCGTCTCGCGGATGTCCCGCGACAGGAAAAAGGCGGGGATCGCGAGGAGGGCGAGCGTCGAGATGACGACGCCGTTCACCCAGATGACCCAGTCGACGAGGCGCCCGGCCATGCCGAACCGCCTGCCCAGCCGGATGTCGAAGAACGTCGTGCGGAGGATCCCGAGGCGCTGGAGCGACTGGCCGGCGTAGACGACGACGCTCGCGGTGAAGAGGAGGAGGAACGGCACGAGGAACCAGCGCAGGAGGTCGCCCATCTCGCGGTAGAAGTAGTTCGACCAGATCCAGAACGGGATCTCCTCGGTGGGGTATACGGAGGCGAGGTCGTTCAGCCATGGGCTGCGCCCCCGCTCCGCGCTCCGCCCGGCGGCGGCGACGGTGGCCACAGTGATGAAATAGCCCGACGGAAGCCCGTACGGGTCGCCGAAATCGGGAAAGGAGTTGAACGCGTCGTGCTGGTTCCCGTGCTCCACCCATATCTTCCGGTCGCCGACGGGAAGCAGCAGGTGCGTGACCGGGCGGAGGTCGACGTTATACTCCGCGAGCGCCTCTTTCCACGCGGGGACGCAGGCCAGCTCGTAGTCGTGGTTCCCGGGGATGAGCGTGATCTTCACGCGCCGGCCCGTTTCCCGGAGCTGGGCGAAGAGGGCCGGGTGACTCCGGATGATCTTATCCGGCTTTTCCGGCCCCTGGACCGTCGTCAGTTCCCAGAGGCCGAACGCGTCGCCCGGGATGACGAGCTCGGCCGGAAGGGGGCCGTTCGCTATCTCCCGCAGGAAGCCGACCAGCTCGGGTTCGAAGGGACAGCGTTCCAACGCCCCGTCGCCCCCGATGTGGAGGTCGCTGATGAAGTAGTAC
>CALLYX010000300.1 GCA_937858775.1 uncultured bacterium
CCTTTAGGGATGTGCTGAACCATTTCGACGCGCTCAACCGTCCGGCGGATACCTTGATCCGGTCCAGTTCTTCCGGCGTGGCGAGGCTGAAATCATATCCGTCGACGTGGTTCGTCGTGGCGGCGAGTCTTCCCACGGTAATCATAGGTTTGAGGCTGCTGATGCCTAGTCCGGCGCTCATACCGGCCTGCCTGAAATTACTGATAGCCCGGATTTCGGTGATCGCGGCGGAGACGGCGGCGAGGATGATGTACCCGGCCTTGCGTCCACTGTCCATCCGACTGCCCCCGGGCCCCGGCGGCGGCCCCGCGCGCCGGATCGCGCCGCGTCAATCCCCGATCTTCCTGAGGAACGCCGCGCTATCCTCCGGCCTTGCGATATTTATGAACATCCCCGTGCCGATCTCGAAGCCCGCCGCCTGGGTGAGCCGGGGCACGACCTTGGCGTACCAGTGGAGGAAGGCGGCGCCCCGGCACCCCCGGGGCGAGGAGCGGATAACGTAGTTGTAATCCGGGTTATCGAGCCCGGTCCAGATGCGGCGGATCACGGAGCGGAGAATGGAGGAGAAATCCGCCGCCTCCGCGTCGCCGATTTCGCCGAACGAGGCCCGGTGCGCCCGGGGCACGATCCATGTCTCGAACGGCGTCGCGGAGGCGAACGGCGCGAACGCCGCGAAGGAGGCGTTCTCGGCCACGACCCGCTCCCCGCCCGCCAATTCCTCCGCGAGCGTGCGGCAGAAGACGCAATGCCTGTGCTCCCTGTAGTAGGCGAGCGGCTCCTCCGTACGATGGACCAGGTGGGTCGGCACTATCGGGACCCCGGCGATCTGGGCGTGCGGGTGCTCGAGCGACGTCCCCGCGCCGCGGCCGTGATTCTTGAACGGTATGACGAGCTCGACCCTTGGATCCCGTTCCATGAACCGGTGGCGCTCCCGGTAGAGCAGGACCACCTCGTGCATCTCCGCCGGCGATAGCATCGGCTCGGGGATGTTGTGGCGCGGCGTCTGGATCACGACCTCGTGGTAGCCGGCGGCCCCCATCGACCGGCGGTACTCGTCGCCGCGCGGGGAGAGGTCCTCGGCGGGGGAGAAGGCGCCGTAGGCGTTGGCAACCACCCTCACGCGCCACGCCGACCCCTCCCCGGTCTGCGCCAGGGTCGGCGGCGTCATCGATTCGTTGCCGGGGCAGAACGGGCATCCCTCGGCCCGCGCCGGGAGGTCCCGGGGGCCGGGCCCCTCACGGCGGGAGAAATCCTCCGGCCGTTTGGCGCGCTCCGTTGCGAGCACCACCCACTCCCCCGTGGCGAGATTCCGTCTCAGCTCGGGCACGATGATCACCGACCTTCACCGGGGGCGCGGGCGGGGGGCGCCGGCCCCGGCCCGCGGCCCCCGCGCCGCCCCGCGGATGGCGATTTCCCCTACTCCAGGTCGAACGGGCTCTCGGGCCTGCCGATGTCGCCCGATTCCTCGACCTCCTTTTTCTTCTCCCGGAAGGCGCGCTCGAGGCGCTCGAGCTTGTGTTTCTCCTTCTCCCGGGCGTCCTGGAACATCCGCTCCCGCGCCGCCTCGCCGCCCCTCACCGCCTTCAGGCCCTCCGAGAGGAGGTCGCCGCCATCCGGGATCTCCTTCGGCTCGAAGCGCCGGACGACCTTGCCGTTCTCGACGTTGACCTCGAGCATCCCCCTGCAGAAGGGGCAGTTGACGTACACCGTGCGCGCGTGCGTCATCGCTCTCCTCCGTCCATTCCGGCCAAGGATAGCATATCGTGGACGATCCATGCGAAAGTCAATCCGGCCGGGGGACGCGGCGAAAACAGCCTCGCCCCCGCCGGGGGTCCGCGTCACTCCTCCGCGACGGGGACGAAGGTCATGCAGACCTCGATCGAGTCGCCCTTGTAGTCGTCCGGCAGCGGCGGGAGCGGCGACGACTCCTTGATCGCCTGCAGGGCGGATGCGTCGAGGACCTCGCTCCCCGACCTCTTCTCCACGCGGGGGTTCGAGATTTCGCCCCCCCTCGCGATCTTGAACCTGACCACTACCGTGGCGCTCTCCTTGTCTGCGGGCGTCTTGCTGGGCGGCTGCCACGCCTGGTAGATGATCGAGGCGACGGCGTCGTTGTAGGAGACGTTCAGGAACTCCCCGGTGTTGAGGAGGCCGGCGATCCCCTGTTCGGCGACTTTCTCCTTCGACGCCGGCCTGAGAAGCTCCTCCGCCTTTTCCGGCTCCACCCACCGGCTCTCCCTCGACTCCTCCTCGATCTTCCTGAGGCGCTCCTTGATCTTCTCCTCGATCGACTTCTTCGAAAATGCGGGCTTCTCCGCCGCAGGCTTCTTCTCCCGCTTTTTCTCCTTCTTCTGCTCCTCCTTCTTCTTCGGCGGGGCCTTTTTCGCGGGCGCCTCTTTTTTGGGCGCTTCCTTTTTCTTCGCCTCCTCCTTTTTCACCTTGACCGCCTCCTTCCTGGGCGGCGGGGCGCTCGTCTTGGCGGCGGAGGAGAGCGGAGCCCCGGAGGTCTTCTTCATGCTGAGGAGCGCCGGGTCGATCAGGTCGAACGTGTAGATCTTGTGCTCGGGCTTTCTGGATCGCCGGAGGTTGCCCCAGTTGGGGATTACGACGAAGAGGAGCAGGATGAGGGCGTGGGCGCCGCCCGATATGGCGAAGCTCTGGATATGGCGTGTCCTCTCGCCGCCCTGTCGCATGGCGCGCACTATCTCTCCGGCTTCGCCAGGGTCGCCATGCCCATCTTGGTGATGCCCGCGTCGGTGATCTTGTCGATCACCTGGACGACCGTGTCGTAGTTCAGCGCCTTGTCGGCGCGGAGGATGAGCGCCGTGTCGGGCCTGCCGGCGGCGATCGCCTTCAGGCGCTGCCCCAGCTCGTCGATCGTCACGCGCTCGTTGTCGAGGTAGATCCGTGTCCCCCCGTCGACGTTCTTCACGTTCACCGTGAGGCTCTCCGGCTCCGCCATCTTCTTCGCGGCCGTTTCGGGGAGGTTCACGTTGATCCCGTATTCGACGACCGGGGAGACGAGGAGGAAGAGGATGAGCATGAAGAAGATGACGTCTATCATGGAGGTGAGGTTGATCTCCGCGAGGGGATTGAGGCGCGCACGGGAGGAGCGTCTTTTTCTCATCGGATCGGAGTTCCCCTTCTCAACGGACGAGGAGGCGCCGCCGTATGGCGGCGACAAGCTCCCCGGCGAAGTCGTCCATGAGGGCCCCCATCCGCCGGATCATGGAGAGGAAGACGTTGTACATGGCCACCGACGGGATCGCGACGAGGAGGCCCACGACCGTGGTGATGAGCGCCCCCGCGATCCCCGGGGCGACGATCAGGAGCGAGGGGCTCCCCGCTTTCGCCATTTCGTTGAAGGCGTTCATGATCCCCCAGACGGTGCCGAGGAGGCCCATCAGCGGCCCCACCACGGCGGCGATCGCGAGGATGATCATGAGCTTCTCCATCTGCGCGGTCTCGTTGGAGATGGCCCGCTGCACCGCCTCCTCGATCTCCTCCATCTGGAGCTCGGTGAGGGTGCCCCCCGCCGCGTCGAGGTTCGCTTGCTCCCCAACGTGGCGCCTCACCTCCTTGATCACCGCGAGATACATCTTGAACGTGGGGCAGAGGCGGGCGTGCTCCTTCGGGAAGTTCAGGGAAAAGAAACGCTCCCGGCCCTTCCTGTACTGCGCGAGGAACGCCTGGGCGTTCCGCTCGACCGCCCGCAGGTAACGGATCTTGTCGATGATGACGAACCAGGCGAGGATCGAGAGCGCCAGTATGGAGAGCGTGATCACCTGTCCGACGAAGTCGGAGGTGACGAAGGTTTGAATCAGGGTGTTGTTCATACGGTTGCCTCTCCGGTGTGAGGGGAAATGGGCGGACTCCGCCGCCGGGGTAGACGATGAGGGGGCACCGTCTTTCTCGCAGGATACGGTAGCGCACCCGTCCCGCCCGTGTCAAGGGCGTCGCGGCCCCCCGAACGGCTGACGGGGCGGGGGCCGGGTTTGTCCGGCCCCCCTGAAGGGGGAGATGGACCGCCGGCATGCGCGGACGGGGCGGGGTCTGCGCAGGGCGCCTGGCGGGAGGGGACCCGCGTCCGTTACCCGCCATCCAGGGACCGCCGAAACGGCGGGTCGCGGCGGAGAACGCCGGGGATTCGCCCGCGGCGACCGGCGGGCGTGCGGGCCGAGTCCTCGCGGGTTCCATGCGTGGGGTGAGCCGGCGCGCCCGCGGGGGCGGCCACCGCGTCCCGCCGCATGGCGCCGGCGGGCGGGCGGCGGATTCCGTGTACGGCCATCTTCTTGTAGAGGCCGTATCTGCTCACCCCCAGCGCGAGGGCCGTGCGGCTTATGTTGCCCCCGTACTGCTCGATGGCGCGGGCGATGATCCCCCGTTCCGCCTCCATGAGGCTGCTCTTCAGGGGCGCGCCGGCCGCGCGCGGGATGGTGAAGCCGGACGCGGAATACTTCCGGATCTTCTCCGAGATTTCGCGCTCGGTAACCAGCCAACCGCCATGGTGGAGGGCGACGACCCGCGCGACCTCGTTCTCGAGCTCCCTGACGTTCCCTGGGAAGTCGTACGTGGTGAGAAGCCTCATCGCCTCGGGCGTGAACCCGTCGATGCGCTTCCCCTCCCTTCCCGTGTACTCGGCCAGGAAAAGGGAGGCGAGGCACGGGATGTCCTCCCTGCGTTCCCTGAGCGGCGGGACATTGATAGGGATGACGTTCAGGCGATAGAACAGATCCTTCCGGAAGTTCCCCTTCGCCACCTCTTCCTCGAGATCGCGGTTGGTCGCCGAGATGACGCGCACGTCGAGCGCGGTTTCCCTCGTCCCCCCCACCGGCCTCACGACGCCGTTCTGCAGGAACCGCAACAGCTTCGCCTGGACCCCGGCGGAGCAGTCGGTGATCTCGTCGAGAAAGACCGTCCCCCTGTCCGCCATCGCGAGGAGGCCGCGCGTGGTTCGAAGCGCCCCCGTGAACGCGCCGCGCACATGCCCGAAAAGCTCGCTCTCGAGGAGATCCTCCGGGAGGGCCGCGCAGTTCTGCGCGACGAAGACGTGCCCCCGGCGGGGGCCGCGGCGGTGGATGGCCCGGGCGATAAGCTCCTTCCCGGTTCCCGTCTCCCCTTCGATCAGCACGGCCGATGAGGCCGTCGCCGCCCTGTCGATGAGGCGGAATATGGCGTGCATCGAACGGGTGGCGCTTATGAGGTCCCCGAAGTGAATCGCGTCGGAAAGCCGCGCCCCTTCCATCGGATCGTCTCCGAATAGCCCGGCGGTTTTTATCGAGGCGCTTCGAACCAGTTTTTCCGCGTCCAGAGACCCTTCGACATCCCCGCCACTTCTTCCCGCTGCGCCTCACATTTATAGCGCTTTCCCTCGATTTAATCAACAAGAAAAACGCGTCCGTGTCATTTCAAAATTCGAAAGCGCGCTTATTGAAGGATGCGGGATTGAAAAGTGCGCGCCCGGAAAACGCCCGCTTGAGGGAACGGGCGGGCGCGGCGCTCCTTGCGGGCCGGGGCCGCGGTCTG
The DNA here is from genome assembly GCA_937858775.1 of uncultured bacterium. Lineage (GTDB taxonomy): Bacteria > Auribacterota > Tritonobacteria > UBA1439 > UBA1439 > UBA1439. Next base: position 5,527 of record CALLYX010000300.1, read on the forward strand.
CTAAAATCCGGCCTCCTCGCCGCACGATGGCGCCCGGGGGGCGGCGGCGGCCGCGGGCAACGGGGGGATGAACCTATGGAAAAGCGGATCAAGGTTGCGATAGACGGGCCCGTCGGGTCCGGGAAGAGCACGGTGGCGAAGCGGGTTGCCCGCGCTCTCGGCTACACCTACATCGACACGGGTGCGATGTACCGCGCGATCGCGCTCAAGGCGAGGCGCGCGCGCGTCTCATGGGACGACGGGAAGAAGATGGCATCGCTCGCCCGGGGAACCTCCGTCGCCCTCGAGCCGGCGCTGGGGGAGGACGAGACGAGCGTCGTCCTGCTGGACGGGGTGGACGTCTCGAGGGAGATCCGGGAGACCGAGATCGGGGGCGGGGCTTCGAAGATCGGCACCATCCCCGGGGTGCGGCGGGCCCTCGTCGCGATGCAGAAGAAGATGGCGGAGAAGGGCGGGGTGGTGATGGAGGGGCGCGACATCGGCACCGTCGTCCTCCCGGACGCGGAGCTCAAGATATTCCTCTCCGGCACTGTCGAAGAGCGGGCGAGGCGCCGCTTCCTCGAGCTCGAGGCGAAGAGGAAGAAGCCGGTGATGGCCGAGGTCGTGGAGGAGGTAAAGGCCCGCGACCGCCAGGACTCCACACGCGCCGACAGCCCCCTCCGGAAGGCCGACGACGGCGTCGAGGTGGACACGACCTCGATGACCCGCGAAGGGGTCATCGCCGAGATCGTCCGCCTGGCTAAAGAACGGGCCCGGCCCCCCGCGGGGTGACGGATCGCCCGCGCCTTTTCCGCCCGCCGTCTCCAACGCGTCGGCACGGCTGCTCGCGGCCCCGACGACGCGCCGAAAGCCGAGTGTCCCGCCCCCCGAAGGTCACGGCGCCCGCCTCCCCCCCTCCACGCGGGTTAACGGATGGCGCCCCGCCGGCGGCCGGATCCGTCCGCCGCGCCGCGCCGTTTCCGCGGACGCGCGCCCCTTTTCGGGAACGCCCTCCCAGGCCGGGAATATACCCGTCCCGCCCGCGGCACGCGCGGGTCGGCCGGGGGGACGCTTTGAATGAGCGAAAAAGTTTGTAACAAAATCCGGCGCTTCGCGACTAATAAGGGTGAAGAGGTTGGAAAGGGGGTGTCGCATGCGAAGCGACGGAACAGTCGCACGGGCGGGGGTCTCCGCCGCGTGGAGGCCGGGGTGATCGTAGGGCGCGGCGCGCGGACCGGCCCGGCTATTCGGTGTATTCGAGAAAGAGCCTTTTCCTGAAGCCGCCCCGCGCCAGGCGTTTTTCCCGTACGATCCCCTCGAACGCCTTCGGCCGGACGCGCAGCGCGCAGCGGAACGCCTCCAGGATTTCCGTGAGGTCGACGAGCTCGTTGAGGAGCGCTGCGCGCCCCCGCGCCCGGAGGAGCTCCGCGGATTCCTCGGCGACCTTCCGCTTCAGCGCGCGGATATAGGCCGCCCGGGAGAGGCTCCTGGTCCGGCAGCGCAGGCCGTCAGCCTC
>CALLYX010000301.1 GCA_937858775.1 uncultured bacterium
CACCCGGATCATGACACGCGCGGTCGATCGCTTTTCCCTGCAGATCGCCGAGACGTGCTGCAGCTCCCGCTCGCTCTCGATGCTTAGGGAGCCGATGCCGTGCGACACGGCGAAGTCGAGTTCACCCACCCGCTTTCCGGGCCCGGCATAGCTCATCGCCGCAGGGGAGATCCCTGCATCGAGCGCCTTTTTCATCTCTCCCATGGACGAGACGTCGAAGCCGTCGTACAGGCCTCCCATCAGGACCAGGACCCCGCCGTGCGGGTTGGCCTTGACCGCGTAGTGGATGCTGGCGTCGCCGAGCCCGGCGGCGAGCGCCATGGACGCGGCGAGCAGGGCGTTGAGCGCGGTCAATCCGCGGCCTCCTGGACGGCGCAGCAGGCGTCCGCGCCGATGGTCCGCCAGAAGCACGGCCGCATCGTCTTCACCGGCTCGCTCACCGGGACGCTCGGGCGGCCGGGCATCCACGGCTACGCGGCGTCGAAGGCGGCGCTCATCGGCTTTACGCTGAGCGTGGCGCGGGAGCTCGCGGGCGTCGGCGTCCGGGCCAACGCGGTCATCCCCGGATTCATGCCCACGCGGATGGGCAGGGCGGCCTCCGCCCGGGCGCGCGAACGCGCCTGCTCCGAGAGCGTCTTCGGGCGCCACGCGGACGCGGGGGAGGCGGCCCGCTTCATAGTGCACCTGGCCGGGATGGAGGGTGTCTCGGGACAGGTCTTCACGCTGGACGGGAGGATACGGCGTTGGGGATGACGCGGTTCGACCTGGAACATTCCAGGCGGCTTGACGCCCTGCGGGGGGCCGGGCTCTACCGGGAGCCGCGCCTCGTCGACTGCGTCCAGGGTCCGCGCGTCTACATGGGGGGCAGGGAATACCTCTGTTTCTGCTCGAACAACTATCTCGGCCTGGCGGCGCACCCGGCGGTGGCGGGGGCCGCCCGCGCCGCGATCGAGCGGTGGGGGTGGGGGGCTGGGGCGTCGCGCCTCGTCTCCGGGACGATGCCTCCGCACGAGGAGCTCGAAAGGGAGCTCGCGGCGTTCAAGGGAAAGGAGGCGGCGATACTTTTCTCCTCCGGGTACGCGGCGAATGTCGGCGCGATCGCGGCGCTCGCGGGGCGCGGGGACACGGTGATCGTGGACAAGCTCGTCCACGCGAGCATCGTGGACGGCTGCCGTCTCTCCGGCGCCGCGCTCCGCGTCTACCCGCATGGGGATGTCGAGAGGTTGGAGCGGATCCTCTCGGGGGAGAGGGGGCCGGGGAGGATGATCGTAGTGACCGACAGCCTCTTCAGCATGGACGGGGACCTCGCGCCGCTCGACAGGATCGCCGCCGCCGCCCGGATGCACGGCGCGGCGCTGATGGTCGACGAGGCGCACGCGACCGCTGTCCTGGGGAGGCGCGGCCGCGGCGGGGCCGAGCTGAAGGGGGTCGAGGATGATGTGGATGTCTCCATGGGGACGCTGAGCAAGGCGCTTGGGGGATGCGGGGGGTTCGTGGCCGGGTCCGCGGCCCTCATAGACCTCCTCCGCCACCGCGCGCGGAGCTTCGTCTACAGCACGGCCCCCCCGCCGGCCGCCTGCGCCGCCGCCGTAGCGGCGCTCGGCGTCGCGCGGTCGCAGCCCGGCTTGAGGCGGGCCGTGCTCGAGAAGGCGGAACGGCTGAGGGGCGGGCTCGCGGCGCTGGGCTACGACACCATGGGGAGCGCGTACCAGATCGTTCCGGTGCTGGCGGGCGGGGCGGAGGAGGCGGCGCGCCTCTCGCGCGGGCTCCTGGACCGCGGGATCCTGGCCCCGGCCATACGGCCGCCGACCGTGCCTAGGGGCTCGTGCCGCGTCCGCCTCGGCGTCATGGCCACGCACTCGGAGGAAGATATCGAGCGGCTCCTGGATGCGTTCCGGGGGCTCGGGCCCCGGCGGTGACCGCTCTCGAGCGGGGGGGCGCGCGCCCCCTCGGGAGGATCGCGGTGCGGAATAACGTCGAACGCGGCGCGGCGCAAGAGGACCTTCGCCACCTCTGGCACCCGTTCACGCAGATGCTGGATTGGGAGCGGGAGGAGCCGGTGATGATCCGCGCGGCGCGGGGATGCTGGCTCGAGGACACGCGGGGCCGGCGCTATCTCGACGGCGTCTCGTCGCTCTGGGTCAATATCCACGGGCACCGGAAGCGGGGGATCGACCGCGCGATCGCGGCGCAGCTCGGCCGGTTCGCCCACTCCACGCTGCTCGGCCTCGGGTGCGTTCCGTCCGCCGAGCTGGCCGGGGAGCTGGCGCGGATAGCCCCCCCCGGCCTCGACAAGGTTTTCTTCTCGGACGACGGCTCGACGGCGGTGGAGGTCGCCCTCAAGCTCGCCTTCCAGTACTGGCGGAACCGGGGGGCCGGGTTCGGGCGGAAGCGGAAGTTCATCCGCCTGCCCAACGCCTACCACGGCGACACGCTCGGCGCGGTGAGCGTCGGCGGGATCGACCTGTTCCACGAGGCGTACGGGCCCCTCCTCTTCCCGACGATCCCCGGGCCGTCGTTCTACTGCTACCGGTGCCCGCTCGGGAAGGAGCGCGCCTCGTGCGGGCGCGAATGCCTGGACGCGCTCGAGCGGCTTCTCGAGAGGCGCGGTGGGGAGATCGCGGCGCTCGTCATCGAGCCGCTGGTGCAGGCCGCCGGCGGGATGATCACGGCGCCGCCCGGGCACCTCGCCGCGGTCGCCGGGCTCTGCCGCGCGCACGGCGTCCTCCTTATCGCGGACGAGGTCGCGACCGGTTTCGGGCGCACGGGGGCTTTCTTCGCCTGCGGGCGGGAGGGGGTTTCGCCGGATTTTCTGGTGCTGGCGAAGGGGCTCACCGGCGGCTATCTGCCGCTCGCCGCGACGCTCACGACGAGGCGGATCTACGACGCCTTCAG
>CALLYX010000302.1 GCA_937858775.1 uncultured bacterium
ACGTGGTGATCGCCCCGCCCGTCGTGACCGGGGAGATGGGCGCGCCGCCTCCCGCCGGGGAAGACGGCGTGGATGGGGAGGCTTTCTTCTCCCCGTACTTGGAGCCCTTCCGGCGCGACTTCGCCCGCTCCTCCGAGGCCTTCTGGCGCGCCGCGATCCCGCGCTCCCGCCCGGCAGCCGCCCCCTTGCCGCGCACGGCCCCCGGCTTTCCTCCGGCCGCCTGGGCGGTCCTCCCCCCGCTGTAATACACGGGCTCGAACGATTTGGCCGGGTTGCGCACCCCCATCTCCTGGAAATAGGCGCGGTTCTCGGCGTCGGGGAGGGTGTCGATCGACTCGATCGCGCCGCGGCTCAGGAATGTGGTGACGATCCTGCCGCGGTGCGGCATCCGCACCTTGACGAGGTCCTTCGTCTCCCTGACCACCTTGCACCTGATCACCCCGCCGTTTCGGAGGGTGACGGTGTCGGGAACGGCCGGGGCGGCCAGGGCGAGGACGATGAGCGCCCCGCGCACAGCCGCGGCGCCGCGGCGCGCGCGCCGGAATGTCGGTGTCATAGCGCCATCCTTTCCCGGGGGATACTTTACCACAGGTTCCGCGCCGGCGGCAGGCGAAAAGTTCCGCCCCGGGTCCGGCGGTCCGCCGTCCCCGCCCGCCCGCGCGCGCGCCGCCGCCCGCCGGGACAAAAACAACCTTGACAGGGGGGGGCTGTTGCGGTACTTTGCTGTGCTTCATCGTCGGCATTTCATCCCCGATGGAGCGTTTCTTGTCTGTCCGCGGGCGGCCCCGCCCGGACGGGCAATTCATCCTCAGCCATAGGGGAATACGGATATGACGCAGGATCTTTTCGAGCGCGTGATAAAGCGCTACGTCGTCCCGATCGCGGAGCTCCGCGGGGGGGCGGGCGACTGTTTCTACTTTCTCCGCAAGAACGGGAGCTTCTGTTTCACGCAGGGGTATTGCCATCCGAAGGACGCCGTCTACTGCAAGATCATCTACTTTCCCGAGAAGGGCGGCTGGATGGAGATACACGGGCGCGAGTACGGCACCACGATCAAGCGGATCGTGAACGGAAAATTGGAGCTCGTCCCGCACGACCGGCAGCTCGCCCGGCACTTCGAGATAGACCCGACGCTCGACCCGAAGGAGCCGCTCCCCTGCTGGGCCGAGTACCACGTCAAGCTCCCGCTCAGCGAGTTCACGGGGTATTTCGACCACCGCAAATCGCTCCGCATGGCGATGGAGGATTACCCGAAGGTGCGGGAGGCGGTGGAGAAGGCGGCCGAGATCCTCGATATCCCCATCGACCGGCTCGGCTGCACCGGTTCCCTCTCCTACGGGAGGCTCGAGGAGCCCGCGGACGACGTGGACCTGTGCATCTACGGGACGGTCGACGAAAACGCCCGCGTGATCGAGCGGATCAGGGGGCTCACCCGGGACCCCGCCCGGCAGGTCGTCGAGTTCGGCAAGTTCTGGCCGATGCGCTTCTACCACCGGGAGATCATGATCTGCCCGTTTTTCGAGTACCTCAACCCGGAGGACGCGCCCCTCCGCGAGCTGGGCGTCGAGATCCTCCGCGAGGGGGTCCGGGCGGAGGGGCGCGTCAAGGACGACACGCACGGCATCTACATGCCCGTGGTGCTCACCCTCGACCAGGTCACGATCGACGGCGAGCCGCACGGCGACATCACCCTCATCATCTACGACGGTTCGCTTCGCGGCGAGTACTACCGCGGCGACCGGCTCGTCATGAACGGAGTGCGCCTCATCAAGGTGCGGGAGCGCGGGAAGGTATTCCCCGCCCTGCTCGTCACCGTCAGCCCCCAGATCGGGAAAGCCCCCGCCTGAAGCGCGGGCGGTCGGATCCGGAACCATGCAGGACAGATTCTTCGCCGCCTTGGAGCGGTACATGCTCCCCATGGAGAAGTTCGAGCGCGTCGTGGACTCGAGCTACTTCCTCCGGAAAAACCTGAGCTTCGCCTTCGCGCAGGGGTATTGCCATCCCCCGGGCGGGTTCTACGGAAAGCTCATCAACTACCCGGACCCGGGCGGGGCGCTTGACATCTTCGGGCGGCGGTACACGAACACCACCAAGAAGCGTGTGGACGGGAGGCTCGAGCTCCTCCCGATCGACCGCCAGCTCGCGCTTCATTACCTGGCCGAACCGGCGCTCCGCGACCGCGAGGGGATTCCGCCGTTCGGCGACTACCACGTCCGCTTCTCCCTCGACGACTGCGTCGGATTCTTCGAACACGGCCACTCGCTGCGGGCGGCGATGGGGCTCCACCCGTGGCTCGCCCCGAAGGTCGAGAAGCTCTCCGACTTCCTCGGCCTGCCCGCGGACCGCCTCGGCGCCACCGGCTCCCTCGCCTACGGGCGGATGGACGACGAGCACGAGGATATCGACCTGGCCATCCGCGCGGGCGTGGAGGAGCACCGCGCCATCGTGAAGAAGATCGACCGGTGGCTGGGCGACCCATCCCACCGGGTCTTCGAGTTCGGCAGGCATTGGCCGCTGCGCTTCTACTTCGAGGGGACGCTGATCTGCCCTTTCTTCATCTACGGGAGGCCGGCGGAGATCCCGCTCGCCGATTTCCGGATGGAGGTCGTCAGGGAGGGGGTCTCCTTCCGCGGGCGCGTCTCGGACGACACCCACGCGATATTCCTACCGATCGTCGCCCGGCTCGACGACGTGTCGCTGGACGGCGCCGGCGGCGCGGCGGGGCTCCGGCTGGTCGTCTACGACAGCTCCGCGCGCGGCGAGTACCGGGAGGGGGATATCCTGTCGGGGGTCGCCCGGCTCGTGGCGATACGGACGAGGGCCGAGGAGTACCGGGCCCTCCTGGTGACGAACGCCGACGCGATCGCGAAGGCGCGCCCCGGCGCCGGCACGGAGGCGAAGGCATGAGCGGGACCGCTAAACGCAACTGCGACCGGAGGAAATCCGTGGAGAAGCGATACCCCGGTTTCTGGAAGACCATCGACACGTACCTCACCCCGATGGAGGAACTCGACGCCAGGATATGGGACTCCACCTATTTCATGCGCCGCGACGACAGCCTGGTTTTTTGCGAGGGGTATTGCCACCCGCAGGGCGCGCTCTGGGGCAAGATCATCTACCACCCGGACGAGGGCGGGCAGGTGAGCATCCACGGCCGTCCGTACGAGTGCATCACCAAGAGGCTCGTGGACGACGAGATGATCTACGTCACCCACCCGGCCCAGATCAGGCGCCAGTGCCAGATCGACCCGAGTCTGGACACGGCCCGCCCCCCGTACGCCGAGTACGAACTCGCGTTCAGGATGGACCATTTCATAGGGCATTTCAACTGTCGCAAGTCGCTTCGCACGGCGATGGAGCGCTACCCGAACATCAAGCGCGCCGCGCGCCAGGTCTCGGAGGTGCTCGACATCCCTCTCGAACGGATGGGGGCGACCGGCTCGCTCGCCTACGGCGTCTACGATCCGTGCGACGAGGACTTCGACGTGGTCTTCTTCGGCACCGTGGATGAGAACCGCCGCGTGGTCAGGAAGATCTACGAGATCACCCGCGATCCGACGAAGCAGGTTATCGAGTTCGGCAAGCTCTGGCCGATGCGCTTCCATCACAACGGGGTGCTGGTCTGCCCGTTCTTCGTCTATTCCGACTGGAACGAGGTGCCCCTCAAGGGGTTCTCCGTCGAGGTGCTGAAGGAGAGGACCTGCGCCGTCGGGCGCGTCTGCGGGGACACGCACGCCATCTACATGCCGGCGATCGTGCAACTCGACAGCTTGACCGTCGACCGGGAGAAGCACGCCCCGATGCCGCTCATCATCTACGACGGGGCCATGCGCGGCGACCTGCGGGAGGGGGACCGGGTTCGCTGCCACGGGATGCTGGTCCGCGTCACGCAGGGGCGCGAGGAGTTCGACGCCCTTCTGGTGAACCTGTACAACCAGCTCCAGAGAATTCGCTAGCCCCCTTCCAAGGAGGCCCCCTGTGCGCTGGTCCGCCGTCGCGCCCCCGTTGGCCCTCCTCGCCCTCGCTCCGCGCCCCGCGGCTGTAGGGATCCGTCCCTCCGCCCCCGGCGCCTTCGCGTCCGCAAGATCGGCCATGGTCGCCTCCCAGCTCGCCGGCCGGGATATCACCGACCCGCGCGTCCTCGCAGCGATGCGCAAGGTGCCCCGCCACCTCTTCGTCGCGCCCGGCCTCGCCGGGAGGGCCTACGACGACGAGCCGCTCCCGATCGAATGCGGCCAGACCGTCTCCCAGCCGTACATCGTCGCGCTCATGACCCAGCTCCTCGAGTTGAAAGGCCCGGGGGCGAGGGTCCTCGAGGTCGGGACCGGCTCCGGCTACCAGGCGGCGGTCCTCGCGGAGCTCGGGGCGGAGGTCTACTCCGTGGAGATAATCCCGGCGCTGGCGCGGGGCGCCGCGGCGCGCCTGAAGAAGCTCGGCTACGCCGCGGCGCGCGTCCGCGAGGGGGATGGCTACGGCGGCTGGCCGGAACACGCGCCGTACGACGGGATCGTCGTCACGGCCGCCTGCCCCGATATCCCCCCGCCGCTTGTCGCGCAGCTCGCGGAGGGGGGGAGGATGGTGCTCCCCCTGGAGTCCCGTTTCGCGGGAGAGGTGCTCACGGTCGTGGAGAAGAAGGGCGGGACGGCGACCAGCCGGGGCGTCATCCCGGTGCGCTTCGTCCCCCTGACCGGCGGTCGCGGCCGGTAGCCCGCGGCCCATGGTCGCCACGGGGGGCCCGCGTCCCGGGCCGTCGGGCCGGGGCCCCCGGCGGCGGATGGCTGTCGCCGACCGTCGCCGGACGGTTGACGCGGACGCTTTTCGCCCCATCTCAACGGGGGCGCGCCGGACAAACCCGGCCCATGCGCCATCCCCGCTTTCGGGATGGACGGGGGCTTGCCCCGCGCCGCGAAACGGCGTAGAATGGAGTTCCGAACGAGAGGAGGCGGACAATGACGGGCCTGGCGACGATAATGGCGGCGCTCTGCGCCGCGCCGCTCGCCGCGATGTCGGCGGACGGGGAGAAGGCGGTCGAGCCCGGCGCGACAGCCGGGGCCGGGATAGAGGCGGCGGCGCCCGCGGGGCCGAAAGAGGCGGCCCAGGCGGAGACAGCCGGCGGAGCGCCGGCCGAGCCGGCTGGGGCGGGGGCGGAGACCGCCGCACCGTCCCCCCCCGCGGATCGCGGCCCCGAGGGGACATACATGCAGGAGGTCGGGAAGAAGTTGAAGCGCGCCGCCACGAACCTGGCCCGCGCGGGGACGGAGCTCTACGTCCAGCCGATGGAGGCGAAGCGCGTGAGCGGGAAGAGCATATCGATGCTCTGGCCCGGCGTCGGAGAGGCGCTGGGGATGGGGCTAACCCGTTTTACCGGCGGCATCATCGAGGGCGCCACCTGCGCCGTGCCGTTCCCCAACGG
>CALLYX010000303.1 GCA_937858775.1 uncultured bacterium
GCGGTTGTGTTATCATACAGCGCGCGGCGGCGTCCGGCCGCGTCTGCAACAGCCCTCGGAGCGCCATGACCGACGTCTTCGATATGGAGATATCAAGGCTCCTCTGTCCCCTCGACGAGCTGGGGGGGGACGTCCAGGACGGCACCTTGTTCCTCAAGGACTCGGGCAGCTTCGTCTACGCGGAGGGGTATTGGCACCCGCCCGGGCGCTTCTACGGGAAGGTAATAGATTACCCGTGCGAGACGGGGTCGGCCCTCGTGCACGGGAGGCGGTACGAGAGCCTTACGAAGCGCCGGGAGGGCGGGGTCCGCGTCCTGGTCCCCCACGACGCGCAGATGGAGATGCTTCGCCGGATAGAGCCGGGCCTGCCCATCCCCGAGCCGAGGCCGGTCGTCACCGCCTACCATTACCCGTTCGAGCTCTCGCGGATGAGGGGATGGTTCAGCGGCCCCAAATCCATGCTCGCCGCGATGGAACGATTCCCGGAGACGGGGAGGCGCATCCGGGAGATCGCCGCCCTCCTCGGGCTCCCCATCGAGCGGCTCGGCGTCGCCGGACCGCTGGCGTACGGATGCGAGGACGAGGACGGCGCGCTCGGCATCGTCATCCGCGGAACCCCCGAGGAGAACATGGAGACGGCGCTTCGGGTGCGCAGGCTGGCGTACGCCGACCCGGCGCGCCGCTGCGTGGAATACGGGAAGTTCTGGCCGCTGCGGCTGCTCCACGACGGCGTAGCCGTCTCCTGCTTCTTCGTCTACTCGGACCGCTCCAGCATCCCGGTACGCGGCCAGGAGATCTCGCCCGTCCGGGAGCCGGTCGAGCTTTTCGGGACGGTCGTGGACTCCCTCCACTCCCTCTACATGCCGGTCGTCCTCCGGCTCGGCGATGCCTACCTGGACGGGGCCGCGGCAGGGGAGATCGACCTGGTCATCGCCGACAGTTCGATCCGCGGGGAGTTCTACCCGAACGAACGCGTGCACGTGAGCAGGGGGAGGCTCGTGCGGCTCGCGGGCGGCGCCTCGGCCGCGGAGGCGGTCGTGGCGGTGGACGCGGGGGACGTGGAGAAGGAACGCTTCGTGAAAGGGGTGCCGGCGTTTTGACCGCAACGCCCCCCCGGAAATGACGTCATCGGGACGAAGAGGGCGCAGGGGCATCGGTCGCCCGCTTGTCGCCTGCGCACGATCGCCCGCCGGAGAGAGAGGAGGTGCAAGATGAAGACGCTTCT
>CALLYX010000304.1 GCA_937858775.1 uncultured bacterium
CTCCAAGGAGATCTACCGCGTGCTCGACCTCATCACCGAGATCGCCCAGGAGACCCACATCCTCTCGCTCAACGCCGCCCCGACGGCGGCGTTGTGCGCGGCGGCGTCGCCCTCTTCCCCGGTCTCCGCGGTGAGGGCGGGCACACGGTCCTGGGCCTTGGCGCGCGCGGCCAGCGTGTCGGCCCGGCGGGCCAGCCCCCTCCTGGTCGCCGGGACCTCGTCCCCGCCGCCGGCCGGCTCGCCGGACCTGACTACCGCGACATGGGCGACCAGTTTCTCCGTCATCGAGATGGCCGCGAAGTCGACATGGATCACGGCGTCCTTGATATGATCGCGCTGGACCTCCTTCACGATGACGGTCTTCTTGAGCGGCGTCTCCATCCCCTCCCCTTCGACCTGGAGATCGAAGATCGCGCTGTCGCCGCCCTTCCCGCGGAGGATCTTCTGCAGATCCTTTGTGTCCACCCCGATCGAGATATTCTCCTTCACGTCCCCGTAGAGCACCCCGGGCACGATTCCGCGGCGCCTCAGCCTCTTGACGTTTCTCGTGCCGTGTTCGGTCCTCACCTGAGCCCTGAGCAGCGTCCTTGCCATCTGGCGATCTCCTTCTTGCGGCCCGTCAACGGGCCCCCTTGGACTTTCTCGCGCGCTTCACGACCTTCCTTCTCAACGGCGCCGCGGGGACGCCGACAACCGCCCCGCCGTCCGGAACGTCGCGCCCGCTGAGCACAACCGAACCCGCGCCCGTGAGCGCCCCTTCGCCCACCCGAACCGGGGCGATGAGCGTCGTACCGCTCCCGATGAACGCCCCGTCGCCGATCTCCGTCCGGTGCTTCCTCTTCCCGTCGAAATTCGCGGTGATCGTACCCGCCCCGATGTTGACGCGCGCGCCGACCGATGCGTCGCCTATATAACTCAGGTGCCTCGCCCTGGTGCCGCGCCCGATCGTCGACGACTTGACCTCGACGAAGTTCCCAACCTCCGCCCCGTCCTCGATCACGGTCCCGGGGCGCACGTGGCTGAACGGCCCGACCCTGCAATCCGACCCGATCCGCGCCGGCCCCGTAAGGACGGTGAACGGGTAGATGACCGTGTCGCGCCCGATCTCGACCGTCCCCTCGATATACGTCTTTCCGGGGTCGACGATCGTGACCCCGTTCAGCATGTGCCCCCGCTGGATGCGCTGCTGCAGGAGACCCTCCATCCTCGCGAGTTCATACCTGTTGTTGACGCCCAGCACCTCCTCCGGGTCCCCCGCGCGCACCGCCTCGATCCTCTTCTTCTCCGCCGCCAGTATTCCCACGGCGTCGGTGAGATAGAACTCGCGCTGCCTGTTCCCAGGCGAGATCCTGTCGATGACGCCCATGAGGGCCGGGGCGTCGAACAGGTATATCCCGGAGTTAATCTCGTCAACCGCCTTCTCGAAGCGGTCCGCGTCCTTTTCCTCTACGATCTTCAGCGGCGCCCCCGTCTTCATCCGCCTGATGACCCTGCCGTAGCCGGTCGGATCCTTGAGCACCGCGGTGAGCAGCGTGCACGCCGCGCCTGCGGCTCGATGCGCGTCGAGCAGCGCACCCAGCGTCCCGCCGGTTATCAGCGGCACGTCGCCGCTCGCGACGAGCAGGTCCCCCTCGAAATCATCGAAGAGCGGGCGGGCCTGCATCACGGCGTGCCCGGACCCCCGCTGTTCCTCCTGAAGCGCGAACTCGACATCCCCCCCCGCCGCCTTCTTCACGCGTTCGGCGTCGTGCCCAACGACGACGACGATCTTCTCCGGATCGAGCGACCTCGCGGCATCGATGACATAGCTGATGATCGGACGCCCGCCGAGATGGTGCGACACCTTCCCGTAGGCGCTCTTCATCCTCTTCCCCTCGCCCGCGGCGAGGATGACGCACGCCACGCCCTTCATCGCCCCGATCTACCCCTCGTGTCTCCGCCGTCCCGCAACACCCCAGTCACGACGCGCGCGCGGTATCGTCCTCGCCGCCGTCCATGACCGGCCCGCCCCGAAGAATCCCGGCCCCGCCTAAACCGGGGGATTGCGCCTTTCCCGACCAATTAGTCGCGGAAAACGGCAAAATATTACACGGTTTTTCTCATTCGCGCGTATTCCCGCGTCCGCCGGGACGGACCGCCGCGGCGATATCGCGGGACGCGCCGCTGATTATGGCTGCCCGGCGAGGGCTCGAACCTCGAAACTCGGCTCCAAAGGCCGATGTGTTCCCAATTACACCACCGGGCATCTCTCCCTGAGTCGCGCCTTTCCGGGGCATTCCGCCGGTTGCGATCCGGGGGTTGAATTCAGGCCCCGGACACGACGATCCGTTCCCGCGAAGACGATCCATCCTTCACGGCGCACGGGCGCACACCGGTTCGAGGCGGGAGCCGAAGTGGAGCGCGGCCTTCCCGGGCCGCCGCTGGGGGGAGCCCCCCCGGGCAGGATGCCACTTGACGCCCCTTCCCCATCTTCCGAACGCCTATGATCATATATGAAGCAATGCCCGAAGGTCAACGCTCCATTTCGGCTCGACATTCGCTTCACGGCCGCCCCTCCCCCTTGAGGGGGGGCTCGGTATCGCCTGCGCCGCGGCGGGCCGAACGCCATTCCCTGCCCGGCGCCCTGCCGCGCCCAGTCGAGGCATGACGATTCACGTCGTTCGCGCCTGCGCCGCATTCCGGCATTGCCGGGTCCTTCTCCATATTGCATGCGTTTGATCTGCCGGGCCCATCCCCCCGTTGGGAGGAAACGCCGTACGCGCCGGAACGATCTCATTTCAACGATCGCTTCAGGCGGCATGAGTCAGGCGTCCATCCGGGGTCTGACGCTGCTCTGGCTTTCAGGCGCCAAGCCGCCGCCTGGGGTGGGAAAAGAAGTGCGGCCGCGTCCCCTTCTCTCCTAAAGAGACGCCAGTAGACGATCTCGGGACGCCGCCCTCCATGGATCCTCCTCTTCGGCGGAGAGGAGATAACTTCAGTCGTCAAAATATATCGTTATACTATATTGACTATCCATGTACTATTGTAGACGTTATAGCGATTGAGGGGCCCCGTCCCCTGTTGCGGAAGGAGAAGGGGGGCGGTGAAGAATGGTGGGCCCAGTAGGATTCGAACCTACAACCAACGGATTATGAGTCCGCTGCTCTACCGTTGAGCTATGGGCCCTGACACAGAACAGCATCGCCGGGCGGATTATTCGAATAATTCCGCCGGCAGCGCCCAAGAACCCGCTCTTCAGAACGGGTGCAAAATGAGATCCGCCCCGCCGCGCCCTCCATGACGCGTCACCGTACGCGAATGGCCATTTACGCCCGGGCCCAGCGACGACGGTTTCCGCGCAGGCCTTCTCCCGGCGCGCGCGCCGCCGCCGGCTGCATTCTACGCCCGGGCGGCGAATTCTCAAACGTCCGCCGGCGTCCGGAGGCCCCCGGCCGCCGCAAGGCCCGCTACAAACCCGCGGGCGCCGGGGGGCTGTCCGGCCGGCGCACCCCGGGATAGATCCTGCCCCTGCACTCCGGGCAGATGCCGTGCGTAAACTGCGCCTCGGAGTGCGCGCTGATATACTCCTCAAGCGCGCGCCACTTCCCCTCTTCGTCCCGTATCCTCTTGCACGAGGAACAGATCGGGAGAAGCCCGCTCAGGAGGCGGATCCGCGTCAGCGACTCCTGCAATTCCCCGCGCTCCCGCGCCAGCGCCTCGTTGACCGACTTCAATACCGCCGACATCATTCTTTCCTTCGCGCGCCTGCGGAGCGTAGCGTCGAGCAGAAGGCCCTCGCTGACGATCAGCGCGGATATGACGGCGTCTATATACATCCTGTCCGGAGGCGCGAACAGGTAGAAATCCCCCATCTTCTCGACATTCAGCACGATCGCGGCGCAGGCGATTCCGATGATCGTGAATAGATTCCGCGCTATGATATTCATTAATCCCCTGGGCGCTTCCGCTCTCCGCAAACGGTACCATCCGCCCGGAAGACGCGCAACGGCATTTTTGTCGCCGCGCCGGGGGCGGACCGGGCCGATTTCAATGCGCCGATTAAGATGTCGCCGCGCCGCTCCCTCGTAGTATACTGAAATCGGCGCGCGGACGCGGCGGCGGGGCCGGTCCCCGGCGCGGTCGGGTCCAGGCGCGCCGCGGGAGGATTTCGTCATGATGATCTCGGGATCGAACATCTTCGACGCGTGGCTGAAGGCGGCCTCCGAGGTCCAGGCGAACGGGGCCGGCTTCCCCGCCTACGACACCCAGTGGATCAAAAAGCACGAGCTCAAGGAAGTGCTCAACATGGTGGTCGAGATACGGGATCCGTCTCTCACCCGGGATGAATACGATATTGTGCTCGAGACGCACCCGCCGGTCCTGCTCGAGTGGCTGGACGCGCTCTGGCAGTGCCTTGACCAGGCCAAGATCGCGAAGCTGCTGCCCGAGCTCGGCTACTCGTACGGCCAACGCCTCTTCAGCTACCGGGGGGTGAACCAGGTCAAGCGCGTCACCGATATCCTGAAGGCGAGGCCGTGGGAATGGCGCGCGAGCCTCACCCTCTACAACCCGACCGAGGATGACTACCACGTGGCGGCGTCGCCCCCATGCGTGGGAATGCTGGATTTCAAGCTTCGGGACGACCGCCTGCACCTCTCCGTCTTCTGCCGGGCGTGGGACATCGGGAAGAAGTTCGTGCCGGACGCCATCAATCTGGGGAAGATCCATCGCGACGCCGCGAAAGAGATCGGCGTCGGGACGGGGCCGATGACCCTACTGGTCTCGTCCGCGCACATCTACATGCGCGACGCGGCGATCATCCAGAAGGCGAGGGAGATCAGGCGGGGGGACGAGGGGAAGTGATATCCGCGCCGCGCGCTTCCCCCCTCCGCCGCTCCCCATCCGCCGCAAGGGGGGGCGTGCCGCGCTCGGGCATCGCCACGGGAGGAAAGTCGGCCATGCGAACGACGCGTCCGCGCGCCTTGCTTCTCTGCGCCTTCCTGCTGCCCGCCTTCAGCGCCGCCGCGGCGAAGGCGGCGGATTCGCTCTGCTTCGTGCAGTTCCACCACCCGGGCGACGAGCACGAACCCGACGCCGGGGCGATGCGGACGTGGAACCGCGGGCCCCATCGGCGCAAGTTCATGGAGGCGCGCGCCGTTCATCTCGCGGCGCCGGACGCGAGGCCGTCGGAAGGGCAGGTCGTCTTCTGGGGGGAGTGGGAGCCGCCGTCGCCGCTCATCAAGAGGTTCGAGAGGCCGGAGGGCGACGAGCCGCGCTTCCTCTATCGCCCGATCCTGGGAAAATTCCAAAAGGCGGACCCCCCGTACCAGAACACCGACCCGTTCGTCTTCGGCGGGGCGTTCCTCTACGGGAATTGCAAGGAGAACACCAAGAAGGGCCTCCCGACCGAGATGCAGGCGCTCAAGAGGGGTTCGGTGATCCTCTTCGGCTCCAACCGGAACGGGTCGCAGTTCGTCCTCGACACCGTTTTCGTCGTCGAGGATTGGACGCCGTACACGACCGCCGACTACCTCGAGACGCTCAAGGGGAAGGTCCCGCCCGAGTATTTCGACATCACGCTGAACCCCATAGCGCACGATCTCGCCGTGAACAAGACGGCGGGATGCGCATACCGCCTCTATCGCGGGGCGACATGGGAGCGCCCCCTCCACGGGATGTTCAGCTACTTCCCCTGCAAGCCATGGAAGGACGGCGACGCGCGCGGCTTCGCCCGGCCCGTCATAACGCTCCCGGGGATCGTCGACGACCGTCTCAGGGGGTGGCAGCGGATGAATCCGCAGGAGAAGATAGGGGACGTGGAACGGCTCTGGAAAGAGGTCGCCCGCCAGGTCGCGGCGCAGGGCCTTTCCTTCGGCGTGAAGACAGGGGTCCCGGGGCCGCGCTAGGCGGCCGCCGGACCCATCCCCCGTATCCCCCGCCCTTCCCGCCGCCCGGAATCAGGTTCCATCCCCCCGCGCTTTCATCTCCACCGCCGCCCCCTCCCTCAGCGGCTCCACATACCCGCGCAGCGCCCAATGCCGCTGCATCGCCTCGAAGAGCACCTGGGCCGCCCGCAGGCTCTCCCTGAACTGGACCATCGTCCCGTGGATATCCTCCCGCCGCAGGTCCCGGACGAACGCCTCGTGCTCGCGCATTGCGCCTCCGGTCTGCGCCATGAACGGCGGCATCTGAGCCAGCGCCGCGTCTAGCCGGTCGAGCGCCGGCAGCGCCTTCGCCCGGAGCTCCTCGATGAGCGCCGACGCCCGCTCGACGATCCCGCGGTCCACGCTGCACGGTATGCGCCCGCCGTCCGGAATCGCCGGTTCGTCCGGCCCCCCCATGGTGATCTCCACGTAAGAGTCGCCGGCGATGAACAGGGTCTTCTTCACCACGGCGGTAGCCCCCCTGCGCACAAAGCCGTGGAAGGCCTCCTTGACGGCGAGCGTGACCTCGATCGTCCCATCGGCCTCCGGGCGGATCCGGGTCACGCCCCCGACGGTCGTGCCTCGGATCCTGACCTCGGAGCCATTATCGAGCCCGTGGGCCCCATCCGCGGCGCAGAGCGTGGCGTGGAGCCGGAAGACGGGCTCGAAGATCCCTCGCGCGCGCCCAGCGATGAAGATCGCGGCGACAAAGGCGGCCGCCGCGAGGAGCACGAAGGCGCCCGCGATTTCGTTCACGAAACGGAACTTGAACGTCGTCTCCGTCATGGCCCATCCCCCCTCGCCCCCGCCGCGCCGCGCAAGTCGTAACGGTCGGCCGGCGGCATCCCCTCCGGTTCGACGTCGGTCACCCACAACACGGCCCCGCCGCGCGCGCACGCCTCCCGCACCGCGCCGATCAATCCCGGCAGATATTCCGCGCGGACGCCGCGCAGCGGGTGCTCCAGGAGGACCAATCGGGGCGAGCCGAGAAACGCGCGGACCCACTCGGCAACGCGCAGGGCCCCGCCCGCGGCATGCGCCGGGCGGACCGCCGGTATGGCCCCGAGGCCGAAGGCGCGCGCGCGCGCCGCGATCTCCGCAAGGATATCCCCCTCCGCCCTCGCCGTGTGGTGCCGCGCGGAGAGGGAGATGTTTTCCAGCACGCTCAGGTTGCTGATCCAGCCGCGCGCGCCGAATACCCTGCCGATCATTCCGCGCCGATCGAGCGCCGTGTCGCGGTCCATCATGCCCCACTCCTCGCCGAGAAACCTCACTCTTCCCTCTTCGGGACTGATCAGCCCCTCCGCGGCGTCGGCGAGCGGCGGCGTCCCCCGCCCCTCCCCCGTCCGGGCGACGGCGAGCGTTCCCGGCGGAAGCCGTGCGCTGAAGCGTTCAAGCCGGGCGCGGCCCTGCGCCCAACCGAGCGTCACGCCCGCAAACTCGAGGATCGCGTCTTCGCCGCCCATTTTTGTCAGATGTATGTCAGCACGGACACGATGGCCGAGATTATGAAGAGGGCCGCTATGGATCGAACGACCGCACGCGTGGCGGCCTGCGGCACCTCCGTGACGGCGCCGGCAGCGCGGAGCCCCTCGACGACGCAGATCGCCGCCGTGAACAGGCCGGGAAAAAACGTCTTGGCCAGCACGTTGCCGACGTCCGCCGGGCGAAGGCCGCGCAGGACGGCGCCGAGGAACACCGGCGGGGCCGCCGCGGCGACGCCGAAGAGGATCATGGAGGCGTAGCCGCCGACGAACGCCACGGCGACGAACCAGACGGCGAGGCAGAAGACCGAGACGGCCGCGGCGAGGGCGCGCGGCATCGCCAGGTAGAGGAGCGGGTCGAGGCCCTGGGCCTCCATGACCCTGATCTCGCCCATGACCTTCATCGTGGCGAGCTCCACGGCTATGGCGGCGCCGCTGCGCCCTATAACGACGAGGTTGACCAGAAGCGGGGCGAGCTCCCTGATGACCACCGCCGCCAGGATATCCCCGAGGAGCCCGGTGCGGCCCGCCCTGCCCAGCCAAAGCTGCGCCTGGGCTACGACGGAGACGCCGGTGAGAAGCGCCACGAGGGAGACGAACGGAAGCGCCTCGACGCCGGTGATTGCCCTGGTCTGCAGATCCAGTTTTGCCTGGTAATCGAGGTAAAATTCATTGCGTTCCATTGCATGACGCAGGTTGGTTTCGATGGTCAGCCGTTCGTTGGACATGGAGCGGATATTTTCGGAGTAAAACTGGAAATTGTTTTTTCCTTCCGATTTGGCAAAGTACATGGCAATGTCCGCATTTTTCATTAAGGACTGTTCATCCAGTCCGTCCTTCGGGAAGACGCTGATACCGATACTGGCGGTGACACGACATTCTTCCCCCATGAGCGCAATCGGTTGCATGACGGTGTTCAAAATCTTCTTGGCCAGAAATTCCACCTGCTTCAGATCGTTAAAATCTTCAACCAGAATCGTGAATTCGTCGCCTCCGAGACGTCCGATAATATCGACGGTACGCAGAGACTGTTTGAACCGCAAAGCCATCTCTTTGAGCAGAGTGTCTCCGGCTTCGTGTCCGAGGGAATCATTAATGATTTTGAAGCGATCCAGATCGATGAAGAAAACAGAGAGGTGTTTTTTGTTGCGTTGAGCGGATTGAATGGCGTGATCAAGCAACTGGCTGAACATCAGGCGGTTCGGCAGGACGGTGAGAGCGTCGTGCGTGGCC
>CALLYX010000305.1 GCA_937858775.1 uncultured bacterium
AAGCGGCCCCGCGGCCAATTCTTCGCCGGCGACCCGCTCCCGGGATGGATCGCGACCGTCCGGTCGCCGTCGAGGCCGAGAACGGCAAGGCGTTTCCGCGCCCACGCGCGCGGCTCGCCGGGGAGCGCGCACGCGCCGGGGCCGGGGTCTGCGAGGCCCGCCGCGGCGAGTTCCGATTCGATATGCTCGCCGACGGGGATGCGCGCCCCGTCCCCCGGAAACGGCTCCAACGCGACAAGCGGAGAACGGACGGCGGATAAGAGGCGGGATGTCCATTCCGCCCCGCGGGCGCCGAGGACCGAGATCACGAGATCGAATGGGCGCCGGATCTTCTCCGGGGCCGCCCACTCCGGCGCGCCGAAATCTTCCGCCTCGTCGCAGAGACGGGCCGCGAGGAGAAGGCGGGCGTATCGGGGCTCGCCCAGGAAGACGATCCGCGCGCCGGGGAAGGTGCGCCTGGCGGAGCGCCAGAGCGGCCAGCGTGTTATGAAGTCGCCGAGGCCGCCGAGGCTAACGACAAGGACAGACCGGCATCCGGCCGCCATGGAAACGGACCCGCCCCTCCCCGCCCCGGCCCGCTCAACGCCGCCCCGTTCCCCTCGCGGGGACGGCGGTCGCCCCCCGAGTGCCCGGCCAGAGGATCAGGATCGGGGCGGCTATGTAGACCGTCGAGTAGATCCCCGAGATCATACCGACGATGAGGGCGAAGGCGAAGTCGTGGATCACCGCCCCCCCCCAGAAGTAGATGCACATCACCGTCATCAGGGCGGTGAGCGAGGTGATGAGCGTTCGCGAGAGCGTCTGGTTGATGCTCAGGTTGACGATCTCCCTGAAGCTCGCCTTCTTCATGACGCGCAGGTTCTCCCGGATCCTGTCGAAGATGACGATGGTGTCGTTGATCGAGAAGCCGACGATCGTCAGGAGGGCCGCGACGATCCCCAGGTCGAAGGGGCGGTTCGTCAGCGAGCACACGGCGACGGTGGCGAGCACGTCGTGGACGAGGGCGAGAACCCCGGCGAGGCCGTATTGGAGGCTATGGAACCTGACCCAGACGTAGATGATGATCGCCACGAAGGCGAGGAGCAGCCCCATCACCGCCCGCTGCCGCAGCGCCCTGCCGACCACCGGGCCGACGATCTCGGACCTGAGCAGTCTCGCCGGGTTGTCGGGGAATTTCCCGGCGAACACCGCCAGCATCTCCTTGCTACGGTCGCCGGCGGTCTTTATGATGATCTCCCTCCCCCCCTCGACGTTCTGGATCATCGACTCCTCCAGCCCGATCCCGCCCAGGGCGCCCCTCACCTCGGCCATGTCCACGGGCCTGGCGAAACCGTACTGCTGGATCGCCCCCCCGCTGAAGTCCACGCCGAAGTTGTTCCTCCATCCGCGGGCGAAGAAGCTGTAGAAGCCGAGCGCTATCACGATCGCGGAGAGCCCCATCGCGTACCAGAGCTTTCCGATGAAGTCGATCTTCGTCATCCTGAACATCTGGAGCATCCGCAGCCGCATGAACGAGTCGCGGAGGCAGAGGCAGTCGAAGACGGTGTGCGTCACGAAGAGGGAGGTCCACATGCTGGTGAGGATGCCGATGCTCAGCGTGACCGCGAAACCGCGCACGGGCCCGGTCCCTATCCAGTAGAGGATGAGCGCCGCCGCGAGCGTGGTCAGGTTCGAGTCGATGATCGTGACGAAGGCCTTGGAATATCCGTTCTCGACCGCGGCGCGGATCTTCCTGCCGAGCGCCGTCTCCTCGCGGATGCGCTCGAATATGAGGACGTTGGCGTCGACCGCCATGCCGAGGGAGAGGATGATTCCGGCGATGCCCGGGAGGGTGAGCGTGGCGCGGAACATCGAGAGGGCCGCGACCATGAGGAGACCGTTGAAGAGCAGCGCGAAGTCGGCGACGATTCCTCCGCGCAGGTAGTAGACGGCCATGAAACCCACGACGATGAGGAGGCCGATGAGGGAGGCGTTCACGCCGGCCACGATGGAGTCGCGGCCGAGACTCGGCCCCACGATCCGATTCTCGGCGATCTTCACCGGGGCCGGGAGCGCGCCGGCCCTGAGGACGATAGCCAGGTCGTTCGCCTCCTCGACGCTGAAGCGCCCCTCGATGAATGCGCCCTGGTCCAGTTTCGTCTTCATCATGGGCGCGGAGTAGACGACGTTGTCCAGTACGATCCCAAGGCGGGTCACCACCGGGCCCCTCGAGTCCTTGAACTTCCTCTCCGCCTCGCCGGAGACGATCCGCAGCTTCCGCATCCCCTCGCGGTCGAAATCCAGCGTGACCACCGGCTGGTTGAAAGCGCCCGCGCGGCTCATCCGCGCGTCCCTCAGCGAGATCCCCTTGATGACGGCGTCCTTCCGGATCAGGTAGAGCCCCTTCACGCGGTCCTTCGTCCTGGGGGACGGGATCGTGCGCCCGAGGAGGAACTCGTACCCCTGGGGGACGGCCTCCCTCGCCTCGGGCGAGGCGATGATCTCCTCGACGGCTTTCACCTTCGGCTCGGGGACGTCCCAGTGCGTATAGGCGACCCCCTCGTAGCTGGCCCGCTCGTCCTCGACGT
This sequence comes from uncultured bacterium, assembly GCA_937858775.1. Classification (GTDB taxonomy): domain Bacteria; phylum Auribacterota; class Tritonobacteria; order UBA1439; family UBA1439; genus UBA1439. The sequence goes on from CALLYX010000305.1 coordinate 2,568, forward strand.
AGCGGAGGATCGCCTTCTTCTCGTTGATCTTCTCGAGTGTCCTCTCCGCGAGCTTGTCCTCAGCCACGAGCTTGAACTCGAGGAGGGCGGTCTTCCCGATCAGCGCGATGGCCCGCTCGGGATCGCTTATGCCGGGGAGCTGGACCACGATCCGGTCGCGCCCCTCCGGGAAGATCGCCGGCTCGGCGACGCCGAACTCGTCGACGCGGTTGCGGATTATCTCGAGGGCGCGCTCCCGCGCGTCCTTCCGGGCGCCCTCGGGGATCTCCTTCGTGTCCACCTGGAGGACGATGTGCATCCCCCCCCTCAGGTCGAGGCCCAGGTTCAGGATCCTGCGCGGGTCGCCGCGCAGCCACTTCTCCAGCGAATACGAGAGGCGGGACGCAATCCCCTCCCCGCTCATCTCGGCGTCGCGCGCCGCCCACTCCCGCTCGAGGGCCTTGCGCGACCCCGGCGGGAGGCCGGCCCAGCGCGCGGTCGGGTAGATGTAGTAGAAGCAGCCGAGGAGCACCGCGAATATGAGCGTGATCCTCCATTGCAGATTGCGGTTCATCGATCCCCCCCCTGTAGGCGCCCCGCGCCGCTCACAGCATCTTCGCCCCGTTGATCACCAGTTCCAGCGTGCAGCCGAGGAACGCCGCGGCCTTCCGCGCTATGACCATGCGCGACATGAAGATCTCGAAATACTCCATCACCTGCGAAAGGCGCGTGTCGATCTCGAGCTCGTACCGGATCACGCGCCTCCCGCGGCTCACCCTCACCACCGACCTCTTGGCGGAGTAGTTCACGCGGTCGTGGGTGTCGAAATCCATCTTGTTGCTCTTCCGGACGCGCCCGCGGTGGACGTCGATCTTGTCGGCGAGGATCAGCGCCGAGGAGATCGCGCTCATCGGCTCACCGTTCTCCTCCTGGTGGTGACCGATCGCCGAGACGATGTCGGCGACCTCCCCCGGGTCCATCCCCGCCCGCTGGAGTATGTCCCGGGCCATGGCGCCGCCGGTGAGCGCGTGGTTCTCCCGGTTGACGAGGTTGCCGAGGTCGTGGAGGTAGCCGGCTATCGCCGCGAGCTCCGCCTCCCGCGCGTCGCGCCCGAGCTTGAGGAGGATGAGCCTCGCGGTATCCGAGACGATGCGGGCGTGACGGGCGCCGTGCTCCGTGTACCCCATCGACACCATGCACCGGTCGGTCTTCTCCAGGTAGGCGTTGACCTCCCGGTCCCGCCTCACCCGGTCGATCGTCACGGCGGGGGGGCCGGCCGCGGGGGCGGCCGTCATGACGGTTCGCCCTCCCGTTTCGTCACCGCGGCCACCGCTGCCTTCGAGAACTCTATCTTCACGTTGTCGGCGACCTTGAGGAGCACGATCTCGTCCCTGACCCCGGCCACGACCCCGTGGATGCCGCCGGTGGTGACCACGTGGTCGCCCTTCTTCAGGGAGGCGAGCATCGTCTTCTGCTCCTGTTGCTTCTTCTGCTGCGGCCGGAACATCATGAAATAGAAGATCGCCACCAGCATGACGATCATCGGCAGATACGACATCAACCCGGGCGCCTCGCCCGCCGCCCCCGAGGGCGGCGGCGCCATCCCGGCCGCGCGCAGCATCGTCCCGATCCCGGTCGCAAGCTCGTTCATTCGTCCATCCCCCCGCCGTCCGTGTACCCCTCTATGAAATCACGCGCGAATCGCGCGAACGTACCCGCGGCGACCGCCTCCCTGACGCGGGCCATGAGCCGGTGATAGTAGTGGAGGTTGTGGTACGTCACCAGCCTCGGCCCCAGCATCTCCCCGGCGTTGAAGAGATGCCGCAGGTAAGCCCGCGTGTGGTTCCGGCAGGCGGCGCAGCAGCACCCATCCTCGATCGGGCGGAAATCCGCCTTGAAGCGGCCGTTCTTCACCGGGAGCTTGCCCCGGTCCGTGAACGCCGTGCCGTTACGGCCGTTCCGCGTGGGCATCACGCAGTCGAACATGTCCACGCCGCGCGCCACCGCCTCGACGATCTCGACAGGGGTGCCGCAACCCATCAGGTAGCGCGGGCTTTCGGCGGGGAGAACGCGGCAGCACTCCGACACGTTCTCCAGCATCAGGTGCGCCGGCTCGCCGACGCTCAGGCCTCCGATGGCGTAGCCGTCGAAGCCGATCCGAACCAGCCCCTCCGCCGAGCGCCGCCGCGCCTCGGGATATGTCGCCCCCTGCACGATCCCGAACAGCGCCGCCCGCTCCGAACGGCGCGCATTCTTGCAACGGAGCGCCCATTCTAGGCTCCGCTCCAGTGATTTGCAAGCGTAATCCGGGGTGCACGGGTAGGGCGTGCACTCGTCGAGCACCATCATGATGTCCGATCCGAGCGCCTCCTGGATCCTTATCGCCTCGACGGGGCCGAGGAAATGCGCCGCGCCGTCGATGTGCGAGCGGAAGGAGACGCCGTCGGCGGTGATCCCGCGCAATGCCGCCAGGCTGAACACCTGGTATCCGCCGCTGTCGGTGAGGATCGCGCCGTCCCAACTCATGAAGGAGCGGAGCCCCCCGGCGCGGGCGACGATCTCCGCGCCCGGCCGGAGGGAGAGGTGGTAGGTGTTGCCGAGGATGATGCCGAAGCCGATCTCGCGCAGTTCCCCCGGGCTCATCGCCTTCACGCTGCCCTGAGTCCCCACCGGCATGAAGACGGGGGTGTCGAACGACCCGTGCGCCGTCGAGAGCCTTCCGACGCGCGCCGCCGTCTCCACGTCCTTCCGAACGACGCCGAATTCCATCTGCGCCCCTTACGGATGCGCCGCCGCGACCGGGGCCGGGACGGGGGCCTCCCGCTTCTCCGGCTCCCGCTCCTTGGCGAGCCGGTATCCTTTCCCGTCCGACTCCACCGTGATCATGCCGTACCGCCCCGTCTGGTAGACCTTCGCCCCGACCGCGCGCAGCCGATCGATCGTCTCCTTGTACGGGCCGTCGGCGGAGGCGCTGTTCGTGCTGACGACCGCGATCTCCGGCCTGACGCAGCGGAGGAACGGCGCGGAAGAGGAGGACTTGGAGCCGTGGTGCGCCACCTTGAGCACCTGCGACCTGAGGCCGCCGCCGCTCCGCGCGACCATCTTTCTCTCAACCCTGCTGCCGGCGTCGCCGGTGAAGAGAAAGGCGACCCTGCCGTAGTGAAGCTGGATGACGATCGAGCTGTCGTTCGAGTTTTTCGGATTCGGGAACGGGTTCACGACCCTGACGGTGAGCTCCTTCCCCCAGTCGAGGAGATCCCCCGCCTTCGCCGTGCGATACCGCGTCCCGGGGCGATCCTTGACCGCCTTCAGGACGCGCGCGTAGAGCTGGGTCGTGTGCGGATAGCCGGGATCGAGAAACTCCCCCACCTCGATCCCGCTCCGGAGGATATCCGGCATCCCGCCGATATGGTCGCTGTCCGCGTGCGACATGACCAAGGTGTCGATCCGTTTTATCCCCTTCCGCCGCAACAGGGAAAGGACCGCCTCCCCGCCCACCCGGCCGCCGGCGGCGTCGATGACGACGCATCTGCCGCCCGGGGTGGTTATGACGGTGGCGTCGCCGTGCCCGACCTCAAGGAAGTACACCGTGAGCGGCGCCGGGGCCGACGGGCCCGGCGCCGCTCACGGTGTACTTCCT
>CALLYX010000306.1 GCA_937858775.1 uncultured bacterium
CCGGCCCCTCCGCCCGCCGCCGGGAGGGCCTTTTCGAGGGCGGCGGAGAGGGCGGCGGGGTCGGGCGGCGCCTCCCCGGCGTCGAGAACGAGGTAGGCCATGTATGTGCCGCCGAAGTGGCGGTTGAGCACCCGGTCGGCGACCCGGATGGGGTGGCCGCTCCTGAACCACCTCGTCGGGTTGTCGTTGACGCGCAGGAGGGTGATCCCGCGCGCCGAGAGGAGGACGACCGCCGCGGTCGCCGCGAGGATGAGCCCGGCCCGCCTGAAGGTGAAGCGGCCGAGGGCGAGGAGCGGCCTCGTGAGGAGGTCTCCGCGCGGCCCCTCGCCGCCGCCCGCGGCGCCGAACTTCTCGAGGCGGCGCGCCGGGATGAGGGCGGCGTAGGCGGGGACGAATGTTACGGTGAGGGCCCAGGCGGCCGCGACGCCGACGGCGACGAAGACCCCGAATGTCTGGACGGGGGGGATGGGGGTGAGCGCCAACGAGGCGAAGCCGGCGACCGTCGTGAGCGACGTGTAGAGCATCGAGGTGAAGAGCTCGTCCATCACGGCCAGGATGGCCCGCCTCGGGTCGCCGTATTTCCGGTAGCGCTCGAAGAACTGGCTCAGGATGTGGACGGAGTCCTCGACGGCGATCGGCATGATGAAGATCGGGATCATGGAGCTCATGATATGGACGGTGTGCCCGAGGCCGATCAGGAGGCCCATCGCGACGAGCGTCGAGGCGACCGCCACTATCATCGGGGAGACGACGAGCAGGACCTTTCTGAAGAAGATGAACATCAGGAGGAAGATGATCAGCATCGCCAGGGGGGCGGTGATCGCCATCTGCCGGAACATCTCGACGCCGAAGGTGTCCTCGGCGACGGGGAGCCCCGTAATGCCGAAGAGGTCGGCGCCCGCGGCGCCCCCCCCGCCCCGGGGGGGGGAGGCCCCCATCTCCCTCATCCCGAGCCGGACCGCCTCCGCGCGAAGCCGTCCGGCGACGCGGTAGCTCATCTTCTTCTCGCGTATCGGAATGAAGAGGCAGAGCGCCTTCGCGTCCTCGGAGACGAGCGTCCCGTAGAGCATCGGGTGGCGCCTCGCCCTGTCGCGGATGCGGAGGGCGTCCGCGCGGCTCCCGGGCGCCCTCGCCATCAGCCGCTCGAACTTGAGCGCGCCGGGGCCGGCCTGCCCGATGTCGTCCACGTCGGACGGGGCGATGAGGTCCCCGGGGATCACCCCGTCGATCCCCTTGGCGAATTCGGCCAGGCTGAGGACGCGCCCAAGCGTCTCCGGGTTGAAGACGCCGTCGGGGTCGGACTCGTTCGCGATCCCGAGGACCACCGTGTCGTGGAGGGAGAACTCCTCCTTCGTCGCGTCGTGGAAGAGCCGAACGGCCTCCGTGGGGGCCAGCATGTTCTCGGGGTCGGTGTCTACGATCTCCCACCGCTCGCGCGCGCCGCGGTACAGGCCGAGGCCCGCGCAGAACGCGACCGACGCCGCGGCCAAGGCGATCACCAGGCGCGGGCGGTTTACTGAGAACCGAACTATGCCCATCCTCCAATCCATGCGGCTGCGGCTCCTTTCACGGGCGGGCGCGGGCTGATCGGCGCGTGGCGGGGCCCGCTCACCCCTCGGGCGAGAATTGATCCTTGGCGGCGCCGCAGACGGGGCACACCCAGGCGTCCGGGAGCTTGTCGAAAGGCGTCCCGGGGGCGACCCCGTTGTCCGGGTCGCCCTCGGCCGGGTCGTACACGTAGCCGCAGACGTCGCAGATATACTTTTGCATGGCATCTTCCTTTCCCCCGCCCCTCCCGGCGCCAGCCGGGGGGACCGGCATGTACGTCGGGGCGTTCTTCGGGGTCTTCCCCCGCAGGTGCTCCCGGTAGTAGGCGTAGGTGAGCGGCCGCCCCGCCCTGAGAACCTGCGCCCCCACAAGGTCGGCTATGAAGACGGTGTGGGTCCCGGCGTCGACCGCGCCGATCACCTTCCCCTCCATGACCGCGAGGGCGTACTCGGTGACGATCGGGCACCCCGTTTTCCCGATCGTGGAGCAGACCTTCGCCAGTTTATCAATTTTCCTGCCGGAGTTGAAGCCGAAAATCCCTATGAACTTGAGCGGGGCCGACTCGTCCAGGACGGAGATGGAAAAGGCCCCGGACTTCGCGATGAAGTCGTGCGTGAGGTTCCCCTTGTGGATGCAGACCGAGATCCGCGGCGGCTCGGCCGTCACCTGGCAGACGGTGTTGGCGACGAGCCCGTCCGTCCTTCCCTCCCCGTCGCAGGCCGAGACGATGTAGAGCCCGTAGCTCAGCTTGAAGAGCGCCTTCAGGTCGATCTCCGGCTGCATTGTTCCCCCCTCTTCCCCGGGCTGGGGGGCGGCGGCGATCCCTCCCGGCCCCCCTCCGGAACGTCAGGCCCCCAGGGCGCCGTCGATCGCCTCGCGGTCGAAGCCGACGATCAACTTGGCCCCGATCTCGATCACCGGAACGCCCATCTGCCCGGATTTCCGCATCATCTCCTGCGCCCGGGCGTGGTCCGCCCCCACGTCGACGTACTCGACCGCGACGCCCTTCCCCTCCAGGTACTGCTTGGCCCTGGCGCACCAGGGGCACGTCTCCGTCCCGTACACCGTAGCCCTCTTCTCCATCTTTCCTTCCTTTCCGTCGCCGGCGCCCCCCGCGCCGTCCCCATCACGTCCCCCGCGATTCCCCGCCCCGGCCTCAAGCCCCGCGCGCTCGGCGCGCATGCAGAGGGAGTCCGTGTCGGCGAAGACGTACTCCGCGGCCGTCGCCCCGAGCCCCCTCGCCCCGTGCCTCACCACAGCGGCGAGGAGGACGAAGAGGAGGGCCGTGTAGGCGACCCCCACGGCGTACTGGGCGGCGAGATTGTCCCCGCCGATGAGCTGCGGCCAGTTCGTCGCGCGCAGAAAGACGTGCCTCGCGATGAACCCGTCGATCGCCGTGTGAAACCTCACGTACGGAACATACCCGATATAGAAACCGATGAGACCGACCATGCCGGTGAGATAGCCCAGGCCTATCCGGCCGTAGCTCCTGATCTCGCACCCGATCATGAGAACGCTCCCGACGGCCAGGCAGGGGGCCGCGAGCAGGTGCCCGACGTGCAGCCCCCATCCCTCCGGCTTCGGGGCCGCGTCCGGCAGGGGGCGCCCGAAGAAGATCCACCCGACGAGGACCGCTATGTTCAGGACGCCGATCGCGGCCAGTATCCCGGCCACGGGCATCAGCGCCTGGAACATGCGCCGCGTGACCGCCGGGATCCGGAGCCGGTCGTAATACCCCCTCGACACGGCGAGCGACTCCGGCGCCATCAGGCCGCACTCCGTTCCCACCCCGCCCTTGGCGATCCCGAAGCCCAGGAGGATCCCCGCGGCGAGGCCCGTCAAGATGGTGGAGAGGGATCCCACGCGCACGGATTGGGCCATGTGGGGCTCCGTCCCGAAGAGCCCCGTGTAGAGCGATGATATGATAAACACGGCCAAAATGCACCACACAACCATCCGCACCGGGTCGCGCCACGGCCGGTACGCCTCGTCGTAGCATAGCCGGTGGTCGTCCGACATGCCGCGCCTCTTGGCCTCCCTCACGGTGGCGAGGTTCTCCTGGTGCTTGAAATACGGCCCGTACCCGAGCCCGGCAACAAGCGAAAACGCGAGGAAGGCGAACGGCAGGCCCGCCAGCGCGATCGCTGAGCTGGCGATGCTCATCACCGCAAGGCCGCCGAAGACATGGTGCGTGGTGCATCCCGGGCCCAGCCGCGTCCCGAAGCCGAAGATGACCCCGCCCAGCAGGGCGAGGGCGAGCATCCCCGGGGTGTACCTCACCCAGTTCCGGCTCTCCCCCTCCAGGCGGCCGACCAGCCACGCCCCGAAGATCGCCCCGACGATGATCCAGTGGATGTCGGGGGGGTAGAGGCCGGCGAGGACGCGCACGCCGAGGATGTTCTCCTCCACCGTCGCGAACATCTTCGCCAGGCCCGTCGTCACCGGGATGAACGTCCCGAAGCGGATGTAGTAGAGCGCCTCGCCGAGGCCGACCGCGGCCCCCCCCATGAGAAACGACCATTGGCGCCGCCAGACCCCCCGCGTCCCCTTCCTCATCCCCCCCTCCCCCCGCGGCATTATCCTATTATTCTAATAATGCGATAATGCCCCGGAAAAAAAATCAACCCCCCAGCGCGGCCATGATCCCCCGCACGCGGCCGTCCGCGATATGGTAACAGGTCCGCGCCCCCTCCTTGCGGAAGGCGACGATCCCGCAATTCTTCAGGATCCGCAGATGCTGCGAGGCGGTCGACTGCGGCACCCCCAAGCTTCTCGCCATCGCCCCCACGTTGCACTCCCTGCGGCTCAACAGCCCGCGCACCATCCTCAGGCGCACCGGGTGGGCGAGCGCCTTCAGGAAGTCGCTCTGCCGCCCGCGATCGGTAGCCGCGCTCATCCGCCCACCTCGATATTCAATTATCGCGATAATACGTTATGGTCCGCCCGGAGTCAAGAACTTTCTCCCCCCCCCCGCGGGGGCGCTCACCCGAGCCCCACGTCGAGCGCCATCATCACGACGAAGCCCAGCATCGACCCGAGCGTGGCGCAATCCGCGTTCCCCCCCCGCTGCGACTCGGGCACTATCTCCTCGACAACGACGTAGATCATCGCCCCCGCCGCGAAGGCGAGCGCGTACGGCAGGATCGGCATCGCGACGAGCACGACCGCCGCCCCGAGCACCCCGGCGGCCGGCTCGACCATGGCGGAGAGCTGCCCGTACCAGAAGCACCTCCACGCGGAGAGCCCCTCCCGCCGGAGCGGGATCGAGACCGCCAGCCCCTCGGGCAGGTTCTGGATCCCTATCCCGATGGCAAGGGCCACCGCCCCGGCGAACGACGCGGACGGGAGCCCGGCGGCCGCCGCGCCGAACGCCACCCCGACCGCCAGGCCCTCCGGTATGTTGTGCAGGGTGATGGCGGTCACGAGGAGCGTCGTCCGCCGCCAGGAGGTGTGGACCCCCTCCGCCGAGCTGTCCGGGAAGCCGAGGTGGAGATGGGGGAGCGTCCTGTCCACCGCCCAGAGGAAGGCCCCCCCGAGCAGGAAGCCCGCCGCAGGGGGGAGCCACGATGGGAGTGCCTTCCCCGCGGACATCTCGATCGCCGGGGCCAGGAGCGACCAGTAGCTGGCGGCGATCATGACCCCGCCCGCGAAGCCCAGCATCCCGTCGAGCGCCTTCCGCGACAGCCCCCTCCCCAGGAAGACGAGCCCGGCCCCGGCGGCGGTCATCCCCCAGGTGAAGAGCGTCGCCAGAAGCGCCTGGAGAACGGGATTGAGGTCCTTCACGCCCGCCCCTCCCCCCCCCCGCGTCACGGGCGCCTGCGGAGGCGGTAGACCCTCACCGTGAAGGCGGGGCAGTACGACTGCTTCGCCCTCCGCAGGCCCTCGATCCCGAGGTCCTGCTCCCGGTTGAGGTATTCGTACGACGGCCGGAGGGCGCGGGCGGTGAGCCAGTTGATCGCCTGCGCGGCCCCCTTTATCCCCGGGTCGTACTTCTCGAAATGGACATCCGCGGTGGTGCTGTTCAGCCGGTCGTATACCGAGAATCCCGCAAGCCCCCCTCCGGCGGAGAGGACGACGCCCTCGAGCCCCAGCTCCTCGAAACGGTCGAAGGCGCGCTTCATCGCCGACGTCTCGTGCGTGAAGCCGACCACCTCGCAGATCTTCTCCTCGCACCATTTCTCCGCCAGCTCGAAACACTCCGCCGCGTGGCGCTTCGTCATCGCCTCGCACCGGTAATCGGGGTTGTTGCGGATGAATTGAGAGAGGAGATTCTTCTTCCTGTGCAGCTTATTCCCCTTGAGCTCCGCGAGCGCCTCCGTCGAGTAGACGTAATCGGCGTTGTCCGGGTCGAGGCTCGGCTCGAAATGCTCGCGGAGGGACGGGGCGCCCTCGACGAACGCCTCGTCGACGAAGGCGAAATCACCGCTCCCCCCCTCCGCGCGGAGCTCGTCGGAGAGGGAGAGCAGCACGTCCGCCCCGACCGGGGCGCCGACCGGCAGCAGGAGGACATCGTCCTTCGCGCCGTAGATGAGCAGCCGGTCCCGGCCGGCCTTCCAGCCGAGGCCGTATATCCCCCCCCACGCGTACAGGTTGGCGAAGTTGTAGTCGGAGGAGGCGCGGTTCGCCGCGGCCAGGAACGGCTGGATGGCCCCGCGGTCGCCGATCTCCACGGCCTTGAAGCCGGCGGGCCACGGCCTCATCTCCCCCTCCAGCGCATGGGGACGAATCCGCGCATCTCCCTGAATCCGATGCCGCGGTAGAACGCCCGGGACCCCGGCTCGGCCACGAGCACGATCCAGTCGATCCCGCGGGCGCGGAGGCATCTTACGATCGCGGAGACGATCCGCGCCCCCACCCCGCGCTTTCGGTATCCCTCGAGAACCGTGACGTCCTGGATATAGGCGTCGCTCACGCCGTCGGAGAGGCCCCTCCCCATCCCGATCATCCTCCCGCCGTCGAACGCCCCCACGAAACACGTGGACCCGTCCACGATCGCGTCGATGTAACGCCCCGGGGGCGGCGGGTCGGGGTCGTACCAGCCCGCCTCCCGGTAGAGGCGCAGGAGGTCGCCGCGCGGCGCCCGCCTGATCACCCGCACGTCTATCTTTCCCATCGGCCGCTCAGGCCCCCAGGGCGCCGTCGATCGCCTCGCGGTCGAAGCCGACGATCAACTTGGCCCCGATCTCGATCACCGGAACGCCCATCTGCCCGGATTTCCGCATCATCTCCTGCGCCCGGGCGTGGTCC
>CALLYX010000307.1 GCA_937858775.1 uncultured bacterium
GTTTCATGACGGCAAGTTCATTGTCGTTGGGGGATTGCCGGAAGGGTACAGCGAGAATTATGCGTACGAGTACGACAAAGACCTGAACTTCGTCAAGCAGCACGTGATTCAGAGCGGATACACGAAAAAGGGTGTCCAAACCGTGTGCTGGTTTGATGGCGCCTGGTGGTTCGGGTGTTATGAAGATCAAAAGGGATTGTTGAAGACGGACGAGGCGTTCAACCTGCTCGGCCGTTACGAACCCAACTATTCGAAAGGGATCGCGCCCTGGATCAACGGGAAATGTCTGCGGGGAGAGTCCAAACCCATCGAAGACAAGCAGCACATCGGATGGGCAGTCGTGGACATGCCCGGAAAAGTCCCTGCGGAACCCCCCGGCGAGACCGGGAAGATTGCCGCGCCACCTGGCTGAGGTGTTTCAAATACGGCGGCCCGGCCGCCCGCGATTTCCTCGCCGCGACGCTGCGCTCCCTGCGCTACATTCTCGACTCTCTCGTCCTCGGCCCGATGTACAGCCGCGTCCTCGTCCCCGTTTCGGTGGAGCGCCTGGTCTTCCCGGGGCTGCTCGTCCTCTTCGCGGCGGGGGCGGCTCGGCTCGGAAGGGGCGAGGGGCGCAACGCCTGCGTCTTCGCCCTCCTGCTCGTCCTCGTCCCGCTCGCGGCGATCCTCGCGCTCGGCTGGGCCCGCTGGACATTGTGGTACATGAAGCCCCGATACCACCTCTGGGAGGCGGCGGGCATCCACCTTCTCGCCGCCGGGGCGATCGCCTCCATCAAGCCCCTCCCCCTTCGCGCCGTCCTCGCGGGCGCGCTCTGCGCCCTCTCCCTCGCGGCCGCCCCGTACCATTTCTACCCCGGCTCCCTCTCCTCGGACCACGCCAAGGAGGATTTCCGGGGCGCGGCGGCGATCATCTCCGCGGGCGAGGAGCGGGGGGACTTGATCCTCGTCAACATCGCAGGGCACATGATCCCCCTCAACCACTACTACCGCGGGGGGCTCCGCCAGATAGGCCTCGCGGAGTGCGGGCGCTACGACCTCCGCGCGCAGCTTGGGCGCGTCACGGCGAAGAGGAGGAGGGTCTGGGCGCTCATCGGGGAGGGAACGCGCGGGCACGGCGACCGCGAGATCGCCGCGTTCCTCGACGCGGAGTTCCCCCTGAAGAGCGGCTATCCGCTGAGGGGGATCAGCCTGACCCTGTACGCGCGGCAGGGGGGCGGCGGGCAGGCCCCGGCCGGGATCACTGCCCCGGCCTCTTCTCGAGATCGTCGATGACCGCCTGGAGTCTCATCAGTTCGTTGTAGATCTTGTCGCCGCGGCGGCTCCAGATCGCACGGATGGTGGGTTCGATGTCGATGTCGGTTTTAAAATAGTCCCGCGCCAGGCGACGGAGGCCGTGGGCGCTCCCTATGCTCAGCGTCTGGTAGTTCTTGACGGCGCTCCGCATCAGCTTGAGCACGTCTTTCTGTTCGGCGGTCAGGGGCATGGATCTCTCCGTTCGGTCGAACCGATCCCCCCTGTCGCCCCCGGGGGACCCGCGACCGGCCAATGATATCCCGCCGCGGCCCCGGTGTCAACGCCCTTCCCCCCCCGGTTCTTCCGAGGTCGGCCGGCAAGGGGCGGAACGCCGGGGCGGCTTCCGTCCGCGACCCGCCTCACGGCGCGGTGGATGAAACGGCGCGGGGGTACGGGCGGGGGGTCACGGGCCGGCTCGGCACCGCCCCGCGTTCCATCTGCCGCTGGGCCTCGGCGACCTGCCGTCGGAGCTCCTCGATCCGCGCCTCGATCCCCCCGACCGATTCCGCGTCCTTGCCATCCCGCACGGCCGCTTCACGTTCGGCCTCGGCCCTCTTCAGGCCCTCCGCGGCGGCGGCGAGCCTCTCCCGCAGCTCGGTACCGAAGGGAACACACGCGGGGGGAAGAGGCGTCAACTGCGTTCCGGCGGGGGGCAGGACGTCCCCGATGCCCTCCCCTTCCGCCGCGCCGGGGGCTGCGCGGACGGGGGCCGCGCTCGACAGGGCCGCGGCGATGACGAGCGCGGACAGATCCAGCAGGGCGTTCATGCGCCGTCTCATGGTTCTCCTCCCCGGCCCGGCGCCCGACGCCCGAACGGCGCGCCTCACCACATGGCGAGGCGCGCCCCGCAGTACGGGCACCAGCCCGT
>CALLYX010000308.1 GCA_937858775.1 uncultured bacterium
GCCCAAGCCGAAGGCGTGCGTCATCGACTTGGACGGCACTATTGCGAACGAGACGGCGCGCCGCGAAAAGGCGGAGAAGGAGTGCCCGAGGGAGAAGGACAAGAACGGGTTTTACGCGATCTACTTCGATCCCGCCCTGATCGCCATGGACGCCCCGATCGTGAAGTCCCGCGAGGTCCTCTCGTGGGTAGACGCGCAGGGGGTCCGGATCTACTACGTCTCATCGAGGAACCAGGGGTGCCTCGACGCGTCTAGGAAGTGGATCGAGCAGAACGGCTTCCCGAAGGGCGCGCGAATCGTCCTCCAGAAGCGTCCGCAGAAATCCGTCCCGTTTAAGACGGAGGCGATCAAGGAGATACAGGGGGAGGCTGACGTCCTCTTCGGCGTGGGGGACCGCGACAGCGATATCGAGGCGTACGGGAACTGCGGCATAAAGGCGATCAAAGTCGAGGTCAACTCGGATAAGGATTGGGAGCGGGTCAGGACGGAGATCGAAAAGGTCCTCGCGGAGAAGAAGTAAGCCGGTAGGGCGCATCTCGCGGCGCCTCCCCCGTTGCATGGCTCGTACAGGCCCGCCGCGCGGCGTTCCCCGCTCCTATAGGCCAGGCAAGGCGCTGTTCCCGCGCCCCAGTTGGGCGCGCTGTCCCGCCCGCGGTGCCGGCGTTTCAACGGCTGGTCTGCGAAGGGGAAGATGGTGAAGAGGAACGAACGAAACGGCCGCGCGGGGCGCGTGGCGGCGTGCCTTGTCGCCGCCTGCATGGCCGCGCTCAGCGTTTCGAATCCAGCGCCGCTGCGCCGCTGGGCCGAGGCCGCGCAGGATGAGGCGGCCCTTCTCGCGTCTCCCGCTGGACCGGCGTCTTCGTGCGTCATCGCGGCCGTAGACGCGGGAAGCCGCCGCGTGATCGGATCGTGGCCGTGGCCGGACGAAACCGTGGCGCGGCTGGTCGGACGTATCTCCAGGGGGAATCCTCGCGCCATCGGCATCGTTCCGTGCCCGGTGTCGGCGGGCGGAGGCTCGATGCTCGCCGAGGCGGTCCGGCGCGCCGGAAACGTGGCCGCCGGATACGGTCTCGCCTTCGGCCCGCGCCCCGCCACGGAGGGGCCGCCTCCCCCGGAGGGTTCCAGGATCCGCTATGTGACCAACCCGTGGGGCAAGGCGCGCGCCCCCCGGATGCCGGCGGCGGCAGGCACGCGCTGCCTCGACGCCGCCGTGGCTGAAGCGGCGGCCGCGTCGGGATTTTCGCCCTTCCCGAGCGCCGCCGGTCCGGACGGCTCCGCGGCGCGTGCGCTTTCCCTCGTCGTTGCGGCCGGGGACTCGTATCTCATGAGTCTTCCGGTCGCCGTCGCTTCGGTTGCCATGCAGACGGACCGTGTGACCTTGCGCCTTAAAGGGGAGTCCGTGGAGGGCGTCGGGCTCAACGGCCGACTGATCCCGACGGACGCGCGCGGGATGATCCGCCTCCGCCCTGGGGCCTACGCCCGGCCCCCTGTCGTTCCCGCATCGGGGATCCTCCTCGACGACGCCTCCCCCGGCCTCTGGGAAGGGAAGATCGTCCTCGTCGGGGAGACGGAGGCGACACCGCCGCGCCTGTCGCGGGGCCGGCTGTCCGTCGGCGCCCCCCCGATTCTCCTCTGTGCCGAGACAATCGACGCGCTTATCTCAGGGGATTGCCTCCGGCGGTCGCGCCTTTCCGCGCTCTCGGAGATCCTCCTCGCGGCGATCTTCCCGTTCGCCGCCCGGCGGTTGTTCTCGCGGCCAGGGTGGGCATGGCTGAAGGCGGGGCTCTTCGCCGCGGCGCTATGTGCCTGCGCCGGCGCCTCCGTCGCTGCGCTCCTTATCTGGGGAGAGGAGTTCGGACCGTTCTATCCGGCGCTGAGCGCGGTTGTCTCGTGGGCGCTGTACGCCGGATGGGCGGCATGCCGCTCATCCGGTCCGGGGCCTGCGGCGCGCGCGGCGGCATAAGGAGGAACGCCCTACAGGATCGCCAGGTATTTCTCGATCTCGTAGTTGGAGACGTGCATCCGGTATCTGTCCCACTCGATCTTCTTGTTCTCGATGAGCTTGCGGAAGATGTGCTCGCCGAGCGCGTCCTTGAGAAACGGGCTCTTCTCGGCCTCGACGATCGCGGAATAGAGGCTGCCGGGGAGCGTCTTGATCCCCGCCTTCTCGCGCTCCTGTCCGCTGAACTCGAAGATATCGTCCTCCACGGGCTTCGGGAGCGGGTACTTCCCCTTTATCCCATTGAGCCCCGCGGTGAGCATCACCGAGAAGGCGAGATACGGGTTGCAGGCCGGGTCCGGAGACCTGAGCTCGATCCTCGTCGCCTTCTCCCTTCCCGGCTTGTACATCGGTAGGCGCACCATCGTCGATCGGTTGCGCTGGGCCCACGAGATGTAGACCGGGGCCTCGTAGCCGGGGACGAGCCGCTTGTACGAGTTGATCCACTGGTTCGTCACCACGCAAAACTCCCTCGCGTGCGCAAGAATGCCGGCGGTGAACGACTTGCCGACGGCGGAGAGATGGTACGGCTCCTTGGAGTCGAAGAAGGCGTTATGCCCGTCTTTGTAGAGCGACTGGTGGACGTGCATCCCGCTCCCGTTTTCGCTCTCGATCGGCTTGGGCATGAACGTGGCGTAGACGCCGTGTTTCTGGGCGACCTGCTTGACCACCATCCTGTAAGTCATGGCGTTGTCCGCCATGGTGAGGGCGTCGGCGTAGCGCAGGTCGATCTCGTGCTGGCTCGGGGCGACCTCGTGGTGGTCGTACTCGACCTGGATGCCGATATCTTCCAGGATCTGTATCGTCTCGCGGCGGAGGTCGGTGCCGAGATCGATCGGCGCCATGTCGAAATAGCCGCACTGGTCGAGGACGTTCGCGGCCTTGTCGTCCTTGAAGTAGAAATACTCGAGTTCGGGGCCAACCAGGTAGGCGTAGCCCATCTCCGCGGCGCGCGCGAGGGCCCGTTTCAGCGCGTGACGCGGGTCCCCCTCATACGGACGCCCGTCGGGGTGGAGGATGTCGCAGAACATGCGGGCCTCGCTGCCGTCCTGCTTCGGCCTCCACGGGAGGAGGCAGAAGGTGTTCGGGTCGGGAAGGGCGACCATGTCGCTCTCCTCGATCCGGGCGAAGCCCTCGATTGAGGAGCCGTCGAACCCCATCCCGGTGTCCAGCGCTTCCGCCAGCTCCGAGCGGGTGATGGAGAGCCCTTTCAGGCGCCCCAGGACGTCTGTGAACCACAGTCTGATGAATCGGACGTTATGTTCCTTGACGAGTTTGAGTATCTCGGTTTTCGAGAGTGACATGGCATTCCTCCTGTCGCTCGGCACTCTATCTGCCGGCCAGTGATGTATGGTACTCAATCCTTGCCTGCCGGGGAAGAGGATTCCCGCGCGCGTGGCAATCCATCAGTACGTGGAGGATTTGGGATGTGTCGTAGCGCACCCTTTAGGGTGCGCGGCAAGAGGGGGGAATTGGGATGCGCAGCATGGGGGGATTTGGGATGCGTTGTAACGCACCCTAAAGGGTGCGCTACGGGGATGGGAAATCGGGGTGCGCGGCATGGGAGGGATTTGGGATGCGTTGTAGCGCACCCTTTAGGGTGCGCGACAAGGGGGGGGAATTGGGATGTGTCGTAGCGCACCCTTTAGGGTGCGCGGCATGGGAGGGATTTGGAATGCGTCGTAGCGCACCCTTTAGGGTGCGCGGCAAGAGGGGGGAATTGGGATGCGCGGCGGGGAGGGGTCTTGGGCTGTGTCGTAGCGCACCCTAAAGGGTGCGGTACGAGAATAGGAGATTGGGGTGCGCTACGGGGAGGGGAAATCGGGGTGCGCGGCATGGGAGGGATTTGGGATGTGTCGTAGCGCACCCTTTAGGGTGCGCGGCATGGGAGGGATTTGGAATGCGTCGTAGCGCACCCTAAAGGGTGCGATACGAGAATAGGAGATTGGGGTGCGCTACACGGGGAGGGGAAATGGGGGTGCGCGGCATGGGAGGGATTTGGATGCGTTGTAGCGCACCCTTAAGGGTGCGCTACGGCGCTGGCGATGTCGCTTCGGCATGACTACGGTGGGGAAATTGGGATGCGCGGCATGGGGGGATTTGGGATGCGTCGTAGCGCACCCTAAAGGGTGCGGTACGAGAATAGGAGATTGGGGTGCGGTACGAGAATAGGAGATTGGGGTGCGCTACGGGGAGGGGAAATCGGGGTGCGCGGCATGGGAGGGATTTGGGATGTGTCGTAGCGCACCCTAAAGGGTGCGGTACGAGAATAGGAGATTGGGGTGCGGTACACGGGGAGGGGAAATGGGGGTGCGGTACAGTTCGGGCGATGTCGCGGAACCCTCAAGAGCGAGGCGTTGCCGTCGGCGTCCGTGAGCGCTCTTCGCACCACTCCAGCCAGCGCTGGAGAGACTCCTCTCGCGCCGCCGGGTCGGCTATCCTGGAAAAACCGCGTGAATCGCCGGTTATCTTCCCCAACGCCTCCGCCGCCTCGTCCCTTACTTCGGTCCGCCGATAGGGGCCGAGGATGGCGAAGCCGCTGGCGCGCCGGTCGGTGAGGAGGGCGCATAGGACCGGAATCGAGCCGGTCGAGCCGAGCCCTCCTAGCGCGGATGCGGCAGCCCCGCGCACGCATGGGCTCTCGTCGCCGGCCGCCTTCTCCAGGAGGGGGACGGCATCCGTG
>CALLYX010000309.1 GCA_937858775.1 uncultured bacterium
CGGTGTAATAGGGAATATTGAGTGTGGCGAGCCGATCACTTTTACGGTGGTAATGGGGGGTATGATCGTTCCAGTCTTCGATTGCCAATACTGCCGGGTAGCCATAGGTCCAGAAGGAGGCGTGGTCGCTCGCCGTCTGCGACGGATCCGTGAACTTCCGCGGTTCGAGCGGGATCGAGTGGCGCGATATTGTGTCCATCAGGAGATCCCCCAGCCTGCCCGAGGACTCCCCGTCCCCGCACTGGATATCGATCACCGGGTTCCCGTCCCTGCTGTAGGCGATCATGTCGAGGTTGACTGCGCCGATCACCCTTCCCGGCGCCCAGCCGCGTTGTGCGACGAACGCCGCGCTGCCCCGGAGCCCCTGCTCCTCGCCGGTGAAGAGAACGTATAGAATCGTGTTCTCGAACGTGTACTCCTTCAGGATGGACGCGGCGAGGAGGACGGCCGCCGTGCCGCTCCCGTTGTCGTCCGCGCCGGGGGCGGCCCCGGCGCTGGGCATGTCGTCGATGTGGGCGCATATGATGACGATGTCGTTCGGGTTGACGGACCCCGTCTGCCTGGCGCAGACGTTGCGCCACTCGTGCCCGTCCCACGAGTAATCGTGGTAGTAAGCCTCGAGCCCATGCGACCGGAAAAACTCAAACCCGTACTGCGTCGCCTTCGCGATCGGTTCGCCGGAGTAGGAGTTGCGCGTCGAAATGAGATACGGCGAACCGCCGACCGTCACGGAATCGACGCCGCTCAGGGCCCTCTCAACGGCGTCTATCGGCCCCGCGGTGATCCTGTCGATTATCTCCCGCACGATCTCCTCGCCCTGCGAAACATCCTCCACCGCCGGCAACGGCGCGGTCGAGGCGGGGATGCCGGTGGGGGGGGCGCACCGCCCTGATCTCCATGCCGCCTGCGGCGAGGCCCTCGGCGGAGCGCTGCGTCGCGACTACAAGGGCGGCCGTCCCCCCCAGCGCCTGGATCCTCGTGCTGCGGCTCAAGAGGTCGACGTCGAGGCCGCGCGGCGACTCGACGACGAAAAGCGCTTCGCCGGGCGCGGGCTCCTCAACCGCGATGCAACGGCCGCCTGCGGGGGCGAGCGATCGGCCGAGGGAGCGCGGCGCCTCGACCACCGTCGCCTTTTCCGGCCCCATCCAGAAGGTCGTCCACGCCTCGACCCCGGCGGGGGGCGCGTACGCGCCCCCCGCCGGGCAGACGACGCAGGAGATCGCCGGATCGGCGCCCCGCGCGAACGCGCCGGCCGGCGCCGCGGCGACAATCGCCCACACAATCAATACCCGGGGCCGGTCCACGATGCGCCTCCCTCCTTGAAACGGCTATAATTAGGACCAAACCGCTTCCAAGGCCTTCCTCAACCCGCCGGCCGATAGCGGCTTCATCAGCTACGGCGGAAGATCATGGCCCGGCCCCGTTTGCTTTTTCTTCCAATGTGTCAGCTCGAGGATGTTGCCCTCGGGGTCGGATGCGAAGACGAATGTGAATATCCCCCGCTCGTCCTCGTGGGAGGCCACCACGCCGAGCGCCGAGCCGCCGCGCGCGACGACCTCGCGGAGCGCTGCCGCCGCGTCTTCCACCTCGAAGGCGAGGTGGCCGTATCCCCTCCGGTTGGCCGCCGCGGGCGGTTTTCCCTTCACGACGTCGAACTGGAATACCTCGAGAGAAGGCCCCCCCGCGCCGCATCCGGGGAGGGCCAGCTTGATGCCGCGCAGGGCCGCCCCTTTCACCCCTGTCCCCTTCGCGAGCCACGGCTCGGAGATGCGCCTCTCGGGAGGGATCCGAACGCAGCCGAAGACCTCCTCGTAGAACCTCGCCAGCCGCTCCCAATCCGCCGCGATGATGTTCACGTGCCTGATCCGCGCCGGCTTTCCTGGCTCGTCACCCAGTTCAACGAACGGGTAGTCAGTCCAACATGTAATGTGTTTGCATTTCTTCATTCGTTATCCCCGCCGTGGTAGTGGCCATGAACGCATTCGTCGTCGAACTTCCGAAGCAATTCAAGCGCGGTGGTCATCAGAATGTTCACCTCAGTCAACACGTTCCTGGCTGCACCAGTTGGTGTCATGAT
>CALLYX010000310.1 GCA_937858775.1 uncultured bacterium
CTGAGCGTAGCACCGGCCAATTCGGGCGGGGGAGGGGGGGGGTGGTGGACCTGGCCACGGCGCAAGGTGCTCCCGAGGAATGTCGGGTCCGGGCGAGCACCGACGTCGACCGACCTCCCGGCGGGCGCCCGCGCTACCTTTCGACGGGCATCGCCGCCCTGACCCGGAGACATCGGGCCCCGCCGCCGACGAGGAGCACGGTCGGCCCCGGGACCTCCGCCGGCCGGAGGAGCGCGTCCCCCTCCCGCGAGAGGCCCTCGATTCTCGCGTTGTCGACCTCGTTCCTGCCGACCACTATCTTCCTGCCGCTATCGAGGCGGAAATGCCTTCCCACCTTGAGGAGCTGGATGGAACGCACGTCGTCGAGCCCTTCCCTGTCGCGGAGTTCCTTCAGGCGCGATGAGAAGGCGGGGTCCGTGAGGAGGCACCCCCCCGCGGGCTGGGGGTAGGCGGCGATCCCGAACTTCTCCGCCAGCGCCATCTGCGGCTTTCGCGACCGGCCACGCAGGTCGAGCAATTTCGCGCGGTCCACCTTCCCCTCCCTCTCCGGCACCGTCTCCTCGAGCAACCTCGCGCTCAACGGGCGCAGAAGGTAGCCCGCGCACCCGGAGCCCGCCTCGACGATCTTGAGCGCGTTCCGGTTCTGCGACATCGGCCGCTCGTTCAACACCTCGCCGGTGAAGACGAAGTCGAAGCCGCGCGCCCTCATCACCGCGCAGGCGCGCGAAGCCATCAGGGCATGGCAGTCTATGCACGGGTTCATATTCGAGCCGAAGCCGTGGGGGGGGCGCCGCATCACTGCGAGGTGGGGCTCCGTGATATCCTCGACGATGATCGGGATCCCGAGCATCCCGGCGGCCTCGACGGCCCTCCCCGAGCCGAAGAACGGCGTCTCGAAAGAGATGCCCGTCACCTCTATCCCCTGCGACATCAGGAGGCGGGCGGCTAGGATGCTGTCGAGCCCCCCCGAGAAGAGGCCGAGCGCGCGGACCATTGTATCCCCTTCGGCATGCGCTGTTGCGCCGGGCGGATCAGTCGAATTTCGTCTCGGACACGAAACGCTTCCCGAGGGCGGCGCAGTTGTTCATGTTGCGGTCGTACGGGTAGATCTGGCTGGTGTTGACCATGTACAGCCCCGCGACCGGCGTCTCGAACGGCGGCATCGCCCCGCGGTAGCCGAGGGTGTAGACGACGGTGGCATGCCTGGCCTTCGAGAGGCGCATCCCCCTCACCCACCCGCCCCGGAACGAAGGGTTGACGCGCCTCAGCGACCCCTCGTGGAACGCGTAGTAATCCCCCTCCGACATCCGGAAGATCGGGTCGTCCTCGCCGATATAGTTGAACACGTAGACGATCCGGCTGCCGCCGTACCGCGACGGGGGGACGAAGTTCGTGTGCTCGATCAGCCCGCCGAAGGTGACCGACGAGTCGCTGATGTTCAGCCAGTAGACCGGGCTCACCCGCTCCGCGCACTCGAGCGCGAGGCAGACCGCCGCCTGGTACCGGATGCGCGAGAGCCGCTCCCTGTAGGGGGGCGGCAGCTGGGGGGCGATCTCGAGGAAGGACGGTATCGGGGTGGTGGAGATGACCGCGTCGCAGGCGATCTCCCCCCCGGCGGCCGCCACCCCGCGGACCCTGCCGCCGGACTCGATGATGCGCCCGGCGGCCGTCCCAGTGATGACCTCGCCGCCGCGCGCGGCGATTGACTCGGCCATCCCCTCCAGCATCGACTCGAACCCTCCGTCCAGGTAGCCGAGCTCCTCCCTCATCCCCCCCGCGCTCCTCGACCGGGCGCGCGGGTGTATCCTCCCCCAGATCCAGGCGGCCGGGATCCGGGCGCACTCGTCCCCGAACTTGAGCCGGAGGAGCGGCTCCCACACCGTCCGGTAGGCCGCGGGGCTGACATGCCCTGAGAACCACTCCTCGCACGTCACGCCGTCAAGCGCCTCCCACTCCCCCATGCGCTGGAACCTCCTCACGGCGAGGCCGAGCTTCAGCCGGTCGGCGAGCCGGAGGGGGGAGAAGCGGAGGAGGTCAAGCGGGGTGGTGAACGGGTGGACTCGCCCCCCCAGGAAGAATCCGATCGAGGAGGGGCGCCAGATGAGCCGGTCCGAGAGCCCGATCTCGTCGATCCATGAGAGGATCGCCGAGTCGGTCTTGAAGATATGGTGGTAGAACCGCTCGATCCACGCGTTCCCGAGGCGGAACGACCCGGCCAGCCCCCCCAGGCGTTTCTCCCGTTCGAGCAGGACCACCCGGTGGCCACTCCCGGCGAGGGCGTGCGCGACGCTCAGCCCGGTGATCCCGCCGCCGATGACGACCGCCTTCATCCCCCCCCTGTCTCCTCCTCGATCTTCTCGGCCTCCTCGATCTCCCTGAGGCTCCAGCCGCTCCGGTTCATGAACCAGAGCCCCAGCGCAGTCACGGAGACGTACTGGAGGGCGTGCACGACGATGATGTAGCTCACCGCCGTGCTGTCGGGAACGCGGAACGGGGCCAGGGCGACGACCGCCGCCGCCTCGAACGTCCCCAGATAGCCGGGACCCGCGGGGACCATGATGGCGATGTTGACGATTACGAGCGTGAAAAAGGCGGCGTGGGGCAGCGCCGCCATGTCGAACCCCTTCATGACGACCCAGAAGACGCACCCCTCCATGAGCCAGATCGCGAAGGAGAGGGCGATGACCGCCGCCTGGCTGCGAAACGATGAGAGAAAGCGCAGCCCCGGGAGGAACGACTCCACGGCTTTCCCCGCGCGGGCGTGGAGACGCCCGGGGAGGACGCGGGTGAGCCCCTTGAGGAAGCGCGACGCCTGCTCCTCGCGGCACGCCGCGTAGAGGAGAAGGCCGTACGACGCGAGGAATACCGGGGCGCTCAAGGCGGCGTAGCGCTTCACCTCGGGCGACGACGCGCTGAAGAGGAGAACCAGGACAAAAAGCCCGATCAGCGTCAACCCGTCATAGACCCGCTCGACTACGATCGTGGCGAAGCCGGCGCTCCCGCTCACCGCCTCCTTCTTCTTCAGCGCCCAAGCGCGGACGAACTCCCCTATTCGGAGGGGGAGGATGTTGTTTGCCATGAACCCGATCATGACGACGCCGAACGAACTCGCGAACCCGATCCGCTTGAGCGGCGCCAGCATGCGCTGCCACCGGACCGCGCGGAGCGCGAAGCCGCCGAGGTAGAGGGCGAGGGCCGGGAGGAGCACCCGGCAGTTGAAGCCCTGGAGACTCTCCCCCACCCCCCCCCATTCATCGCGCAGCTTGAACGCGATGGCGGCGATGACGGCGGCGCTTATCAGATAACCGAGGTTTCTCCCCCATTTCACTGTCACCCCCCCAGCCCGGCGATCCGGATCTCTTCGCGGCTCCTTACGACGTCGAAGTTGTGTCGGATGAAAAACCATATCCCGAGGAGCGTGACGGGCAGGTATTGGGTGGCGTGGAGGGCGATCGAGTAGCCCGCCGCACGCGCCGGGTCGATGACGGCCCCGGCGAGCGCCGCGATCTGAAGGAGGGCGCTCTTGCAGAAGAACTCGAACGTGCCGACGTAGCCGATGGACGGGACGATCAGGCCGAGGTTGACGACGGAGACGATGAAGAACGGCGCCCACCGCGGGAGGGAAAGGCTGAAGGCGCTGATGAAACAGGCGTACATCCCCGCCTCCGAGAGCCATACGAGGAGCGAGACGCCGAACGCCGCGAGCATGAGGCGCTCGTGCAGGAGCACCTCGGCCCCCCGGATGAAATTGGATATCACGAACTGCCCCTCCGCCTTGAGGTAGCGATGGCCGAGGTTGTCGATGGCGCGGTAGATCCCTGTCTCCCTCCCACCCACCTTCCCGGCCACCAGGTAGAAGAGGACCATGAAGAGGGAGAAGAAGGTGAGGAGGCCGAGGACGAAAAGGCGGTTGACGAACGGCTGGAAGGCGGCGCACATCAGGATCGAGGCGAGGCATGCGATGAGGGTCAGGCCGTCCAGCAACCGGTCGACGACCACGGTGGCGAAGCACAGGCTCTTCGAAATCCGGTGGGAGCGGGCGAAGTCGTATGCGCGCACCAGTTCCCCCATGCGCACGGGGAGGACGTTGTTGGCCATGAAGCCGATGACGATGCCGGTGAAGAGCTCGCCGATCCGAAACCGCCCCTCGGGGAGGAGGATCAGCCGCCAACGGACGCCCCGGAACCAGAAGGATAGGGCGTAGGCGGCGAGGCCGAGGAGGATCATGGCGCGGTCGGCCTTCCCGATTTCGGAGATGAAGTTCCGATAGTCGATATTTTTCACGAAGAGGGCTATGAAGACAAGGCTGAGGAGCGAGCTCAGGATGAGCTTCTTCCAGTTCACGATGAAGACATGGAGCCAGAGGTGCGAGAGTTCCTGGAGCGTCCGGTAGACATCCAATGGCGAGACGCTGGATTTCCCCCTGGTTCGCGGAAGGTGCGTCACCGGCGTCTCGACGATCTTCAACCCCGCACGCTTCGCCTTCACCAGGATCTCCGTGTCCACGAGAAAACGCTCGGACCTCAGTTCGATCGTGTCGAAGACCGATCTCCGGAATAGTTTGAAGGCGCAATCTATGTCGCGGACCCTGAGCCCGAATACCATGCGTATGATGAAGTTGTAGGCGCGCGAGACCAGCTTGCGGAGCGGCCTGTCCCGGCGCTCCTCGCGGAATCCGACCACGATCCCCACCCCCTCGCGCATCAGGGGGAGGAGCCTCCGGACGTCGCGGATGTCGAACTGGTTGTCGCCGTCCGTGTAGAGGATCAGCTCCTTGCGCGCCCCGGCGAAGCCGCTCCGCAGCGCGGTCCCGTAGCCGAGGTTGCGCGGATGGCTGATGACCCTCACGCGCGGATTCTCGCGCGCGAGCCGCGCGGCGATCTCGGCGGTCCGGTCGGTGGAGCCGTCGTCGACGATGATCACCTCGTAGTCGTCGGTGATCTCCGCCATGGTCCGGTCAACGTCGAGCGTCTGCCTCTCGACGTTCTCCTCCTCGTTGTAGCACGGGAAGAAGACCGTTATCGACGGCCGCGATCCATCGATCATCGCGCCCCCCCCTCCTCCTCGGCGAAGACCTTCCGGAAATAGTCGATCGTCGCGCGGAGCCCCTCGTCCAGGGCCACCCGAGGCTCCCAGCCGAGCCTCGCCCTCGCCTTGGCGATATCCGGCTGGCGCACCTTCGGGTCGTCCACGGGGAGCTCGCGGTAGACGATGGGGCTCGCGCTGCCGGTGAGGCGCAATATCTCCCGGGCGAAGTCGTTCACCGTCATCTCGCCGGGGTTGCCGATGTTGACCGGCTCGTTGATATCCGACATCGCCAGGCGGAAGATCCCGTCGATCAGGTCCGAGACGTAGCAGAAACTCCGTGTCTGCCGGCCGTCGCCGAAGACGGTGAGCGGATCGCCCCGAAGCGCCTGCCAGATGAAGGCGGGCACGACGCGCCCGTCCCTCGCGCGCATGCGGGGCCCGTACGTGTTGAATATCCTGACGATCTTCGTGTCGAGGCGGTGGTAGCGGTGGTACGCCATCGTCATCGCCTCGGCGAAACGCTTCGCCTCGTCGTAGACGCCGCGGGGCCCGATCGGGTTCACGTTCCCCCAGTAGGTCTCGGGCTGCGGATGGACGAGCGGGTCGCCGTACACCTCGGAGGTCGAGGCGAGGAGGAACCTGGCCCCCTTCGACTTCGCCAGCCCCAGGGTCTTGTGGGTGCCCATGGCGCCCACCTTGAGCGTCGGGATGGGGAACTCGAGATAGTCGATCGGGCTCGCCGGGGAGGCGAAGTGGAATATGAAATAAACCCCGCCCGCGATGTAGAGGTAATCTGTGACATTCTGCTTGATAAACGTGAAATCCGTGTTCCCGGCGAGGTGCTCGATATTCCGGATGCTCCCGGTTAGGAGATTGTCTATGCAGATGACCGCGAACCCCTCCCCCAGAAGGCGGTCGCAGAGATGGGATCCGAGGAAGCCGGCGCCGCCCGTCACCACGCATGTCTTTTTCATCTCATCCCTTCCATGGAAGCGACATGGCCCGCGGGGCGGATCATTTCAGCAGCAGGAGCGCGCAGACGGCCGCCGCCCAGGCCACGATATCGACGAGCAGGGGCCTGTCCGAGAAGAGCGTCAGTTCCGGGCTCCCCCCCTCCTCCCTGCGGTGCACGAGCCATAGGTAACGAAAGATTCCGTAGATGACGAACGGGATCGTCAGGTAGAGCGTTCCACCCACCTCGCGCTGCGTGCGCTCCGCGAGGCTGTAGAGGACGTAGGCCATAAGGGTGGAGGATGTCACCACCGCGATCATCTGGTCGAGGAGGTAGGTCGAGTATTCCTCGAGGATCGGCCGGTGCAGGGGGGCGGCCCCCTCCAGCAGCACGATCTCGTGGCGGCGCTTGCTCAGGGCCAGGAAGAGCGCCAGCAGGATGGTGCAGATTATGAGCCACGGCGACACCTCGACCCCGATCACGTTCCCGCCCGCCACCGCCCGCAGCACGAACCCCATCGAGATCGCCAGTACGTCCACGATCACCACGTGCTTCAGCAGGAACGAGTAGGCGAGCTGGAGTACGAAGTAGGCGAGCGACGCCGCGCCGAACGCGGGACCCAGCAGAAACGCCGCCGTCAGCGAGAGCGCCGCCGCGGCCGCGGCCGAGACCGCGGCGGCGCGGGAGGAGAGCCTGCCGGAGGCGACCGGGCGGAGGCGCTTCAAGGCGTGCCGCCGGTCCTCCCCAGCGTCCGCGACGTCGTTTATCAGGTAGACCGCCCCCGATAGGGCGCAGAAGACCGCGAACGCCGCGCACGCGGCGAGGATGTCCCGCGGGTTGAGGAACCGCCTGGAGAAGATGAGCCCGGCGAAGACGATCAGGTTCTTGCTCCACTGCCGGGGCCGCATCGACTCGATCAGGACAGCCAGCATACGCCGCTCCGGGGAAGGGCGTCCGCCCCTCCCTGAAAAAGGGAGCGGACCGCACGGATAAAGTAATGGTGGAGCAGAAGGGATTCGAACCCTCGACCCCCACGTTGCGAACGTGGTGCTCTCCCAACTGAGCTACTGCCCCACGACATCGCGGACATCCGCGTCCGGCCTGCCGCTCACCCGGCGGCCCCCGCCCCGCGCGGCCGCTCGATCAGCCATGCCCCCCACACGCACGCCTCGTATAGCAGCAGGAGCGGCGCGGCCATTAGGCACTGCGTCACCGCGTCCGGCCCCGGGGTGAGCACGGCCGCCAGCACGAAGATAAGGACTATAGCATAACTCCTGTTCCCGCTCAACATCCGGCGGTTCAAGACGCCGATCTTGACCAACAGCAGGACCACCAGCGGGAATTCGAAAACCAGGCCGAAGGCGATCAATGTCCGGGTGGCGAAGAAGATATACTCGTTGATCGTCCATAGGTTCTCTATCCCCATGAACCGGTTGAAGTTCCAAAAGAATTGCACGGCCCATGGGAGGGCGGTCAGGTAACAGAACGCCATCCCGGCATAGAAGAGGGCGGCGCCGCAGGCAAGGGCCGGGACGAAGCAGGCGCGTTCGCGCCGGGTGAGGGCGGGGAGAACGAAACCCCCGATCTGGAATAGCAATACCGGGAGGGAGAGGACCGCCGCGCCCTCCATGGAGATCCTCATCGCCACGGCGAAACCGCCGCCGGGGCTGAGCGTCGGAAGGGGCGCGGGGGGGCCTCCGGCGGCCGCGCGGATCAGGGGGCGTTTCAGCAGATCGACTATCCACCCCTTCAGCGTGAGGGGGAAACAGACCGCGGCGGCGCAGCCGTAAGCGAGCAGGGCTTTTATCGCCGTCCGGCGCAGGTCCTCCAGATGCTCCAGAAACGGCTTCTCGGCGGCCTCGGCTGGGGCGCCGCCGTCAGGGGGAAGGCGGTCGCTTTTCATCCGTGTCGTCCTCCTCCTCCCCCTCCTGCATCCCCTTCTTGAACTCCTTGACCCCCTTCCCTATGCTCCGCATCGTCTCGGGGAACCGCTTGGCACCGAATAGGAGGAGGATGATGAAGAGGATGACGAGCAGCTCCTGGAGGCCCGGGGTCCAGAGGGCGAACGGGATCGCGGTCATCGGGTGCTCTCCTCTATTACCATGCTCCGCGACAGTGTAGCACGTATGCGGGGGCGGGGGAGAACCGATTTTTTGCCTGCGGCCCAAGACGGCCGGCCCACTCCGGACGGCGGGGCGCCGCCCGGGCGCGCTACGCCGTCCCCCCCCCTACCGGCCCCGGCCGGGCGCCCCCTCCCGCGGCGCGCCCGATGAAGCCCATCCAGGGGTCGAACC
>CALLYX010000311.1 GCA_937858775.1 uncultured bacterium
CTCTCTATTGTCCGGGGGTCCCGCGAGTCGACCATCTTGGAGGCGCAGAAGCCGGCGCCCGGGTCCGCGTCGAGGGCCGAAACGAGCTCGCCGAGCCATTCCGGGGAGGGCTCGGCGTCGTTGTTGAGGAGGGCTACGAGCTCCGTGTCCGAGCCCCGGATCCCCGCGTTGACGGCGGGGGCGAAGCCGGTGTTGCGCCCCATCAGGATTACGGACACGGCGGGGTAGCGCTCCGCCAGGATGGCGAGCGAGGAGTCCGTCGAGCCGTTGTCCACGACGACAACCCGGAATGAGACGAAGCGCTGCCGGGCGAGCGCGTCGAGGCAGCCCGGAAGGAACTTCTCCCCGTTGAACGTGGGGATGACGACCGTGACGCGGGGAGCGGCCCCGCCGCGCGTGATCTCCATGGGAAATGGGCGGCTGCCGCCGCCTCGCAACGGATTCTGCCGCAATGGGCAACGCGGCGCAACTGTTTTGTTGCCTGTCCGCCCCCCCGCCATCGGGTATAATGGCGGTTTTGGCTAAGGGCATGACGACCTACTACGAAATCCTGAGGATAAGCCGCGACGCCCCGCGCGAGGCGGTGAAGGCCGCCTTCCGCGCGATGGCGAAAAGATACCACCCGGATTTCCACCCCGGCCGGAGCGCCTGGGCGCACTGCCGGATCCAGGAAATTCTCAGGGCGTACGAGGTCCTCTTCGACGACAAGAAGAGGGCGGTTTACGACCGCACCCTCTCCCGCCTGAAGACGCGCTCAGGAAGCGCCTACCGCGAGTCGCTGAGGAGGAGGGGGGACGACCCGGCGGCGGCCTGCCAGCTCGTCTTCCTTGACCTCCTCGAGGGGCGCGGCGCGGAGGGCCTCGCCCGGTACGAGGGGATCCGCGTGTCGCGCCGGCCCTTCTCCATGAAGGACCATATGCCGCCCGGGGATTTCCTGGATTGCGGTTTCCTGGTCGCCGAGGAGTACGAACGGCAGCGCCGCCCCCGCGCGGCGTTCGAGCACTACCGCGAGATCTACCGGGAGGACAAGGCCAGAAACTACTTCAGGCATTTCCGGGCGGAGATCCTCCTGCGGATGCGGAACCTGGTCGTGCAATTCCTCGGCATGGAGGGGCATCTACATTGCGCCCTTGACGCGTTCGCGGGGGACCTGGCGGAGGGGCTGAACCGGAGAGAGCGGGCGTTCCTGTACAAGAAGATCGCCGAGCGTCTATGCCGCGCGGGGGAGGAGCGAATGGCGAGAATTACCCTTCTCGCCGCCCTCCAGCTCCATCCGCGTCTCGGGGGGGTCAAGAAGATCAAGACCCGCCTCCGGGAGTACCGCCGCGGCCTGCCACCCAGCCCCCCAGGCGCGTAGGTCCATCTATAGGTCCGCCCGCGAGGCGGACCGATTGGGGGGGGCGGGTTATTCGTCCCGGAAGGAGTAGCCGTACTTGACGGCGCGGATGTTCCGGTCGAGGTATTTGGCCGGCAGGGACCCCGTGAAATCCACCTTTTCGATGTCGACGCCCACGTGCCTCAGCAGCCGTCCGAGCGCGACCATGTTCACCATGAGGGGGGTGCCGAACTCCTCGAGGGCGGCCTTCCTGAACGACAGCTCCTCCACCTCCCCCTCCGCGGCGTGATACTCCCCCGAGAGGATCCTTCCGGTCTCCCGCTCGCGGATGACCCGCTTCGCCTTGACGGCGTCCGCCTTCTTCACGGGGGCGAGCTGGAGAAGCAGGTCGGCCTCCTCGACGAAAGGCATCTCGACGGGCGAGTCCGAGTAGGTGAGGTCCCCGCGCACCACGCCGGCGCGCACGGAGGACGGGTAGGTCACCGTGAGCGCCACGTGCTTCCCGATCGAGGCGAGGATGGCCGCGAGCGCGTGCGACATCACCTTGATCCCCTGCCCTGCGGCGCCGAGCAGGACGATCGAACGGGTGGCCTCCGCGGGGGTCGGCGCCCGAAGCGTCTTCGTCATCTGCCGCAGGGCGATCCCGAAATACTCCCCCGAGACGGCCTCCCCGGCCTCGAACCCCTCGCGGGCGTAGAAGTCGACTATCTCCCGCGCGTCAGGGAAGACCCAGATGACCGCCTTCAGGCAGCCGCGCCGCCTGAACTCCTCCATCGCGGCGAAGTGGAGGGAGTGGCCGTACCCGCGGTCGCGGAAATCGGGGTGGGTGCGGAGCCAGTGGATCGTGCCCATCCCGCCCTCGGCGCGGCCGAGCAGGAAGCCCGCGATGGCCTCCCCATCGCAGGCCACCAGCATGACGGAGCGCCGGTCGCGGAGCATCTCCCTGATGCCGTCCGCATCGTGCATGCGGCGGTAGCCCTCCCGGAGGTGGTCGGGGACATACCCCTTGAGCTCCTCCATCAGCAGGCCGAAGAGGGAGGCCGCCGCCTCCGCGTCGCGCGCGGTCATGACGCGCACGGGTCTTCTCCGGGGCCGGTTCATCTGGTGATGCCTATCTCGCCCGGGCCGAGGCGGTCGACCTCCCCCGCGACGGGACGGTACGCCTTCTTGAAGTGCATCAACATCTCGTAGGCGTTCTTGAAACCCAGCCTCTTGCCGAAGTTCACAGGGCATTGCGACCGCACGTCCACCACCGCGAAGCCGCGGTGGGTCAAGGCCGCGCGGAGCGCCTTCCCGAGAAGGGGGAGGTGGAACGTGGTGGCCCGCGCGTAGAAGCTCCCGTGCGCCTTCACGAGGGCCTGGCAGTCAACGGGGCGGTCTGTGTTCCCGTCGGGGCTCGTGAGGGTCTTGACGCCGAGGGCGGTGGTCGGGGATTTCTGGCCCCCGGTCATCCCGTAGATCTGGTTGTCGATCAGTACGACGGTCAGGTCGGTGTCGCGCCTGGAGGCGTGGACGAGGTGGTTGCAGCCGATGCCCAGGAGATCGCCGTCGCCGCTGAATATGACGACGTTCAGCTCGGGCCGCGCCGTCTTGATCCCCTCCGCGATCGGGACCGCACGGCCGTGGAGGCCGTGGACGCTCTCGAGGAGGAAGTAGCCGGGGGCGCGCGCCGCGCATCCGATGCCGGAGACGAGCACGGTGTTGGAGGCGTCCATGCCGAGGTCGCCGAACGCCCCCGCCAACTCCTTGACGACGAGGCCGTCGCCGCACCCCGGGCACCAGTACGTGGGGAGGCGCTCGGGCCTCAGGTACTTTCTTGCAGGCATTTTTTCAGCCCCTCCTCGATCTGGCTTACGCGCACCGCGCCGCCGAGAAGCGGGATGAACCCGACCGGGCGGTGGATCAGCGCCTCGACGAGCAGCTTGTACTGGCCCGCGTTCATTTCGATCACCACGACCCGCCTGTAGCCGCGGGCGATCTCCGCGAGCTCTTCGAGCATCGGGAAGATGCGTATCGGGCGGAAGATGGCGCACTCCCCCTTGAAATGATACGCGGCCCGCGATGCCGCGCCGAAGGCGACGAGGAGGGTGTCGGCGCCCTTCACGGGGAGGTACTCGTAGAAGGCGTAGCGGGCGGCCACCCCCGCCGTCTTCGCCGCCAGCGCCGCGATAAGCTCCTGGTGCGCCGACGGGACCGTCGCCTTCGGGTGGTCCCCGGCGTGCGTGAGGCTGGTGAAGTGCCGGGAGCCGCCGCCGAGCGGCCTGGCCGTGCGCGTCTTGAGGGGGACGTCGACGAGCTCCGCCGTCTCGAACAGGTGCCCGAGACAGCCGTCGGTCAGGAGCACGACGGGCGACATCGATTCCTCGGCGGCGTTGAAGGCGTGGATCGTTTGAGTGTAGATCTCCGAGACGGAGTTGGGGTAGAGGACGATCGGGAAATAGTCGCCGTGGCTGCCCCAGCGGCACTGGAGGAGGTCCCCCTGGGCCCCGAAGGTCGGCATTCCGGTGGAGGGGCCCACGCGCTGGACGTCCACGATGACGAGCGGGGCCTCGACCATGTGCCCCAGTCCGATCCCCTCCTGCATGAGGGAGAAGCCGGGGCCGGAGGTGGCGGTCATCGCCTTCGCCCCGGCGAGGGCCGCCCCGACGCAGGCGTTGATCGAGGCGATCTCGTCCTCCATCTGGAGGACCTTTACCTGCCCCGGGTATTCTACGAGGGCGTGGAGGATCTCGGAGGCGGGGGTGATCGGGTAGCCGGCGAAGAAGTCCAGGCCCGCCTTCACGGCCCCGAGCGCCACCGCGTCGTTTCCCTGCAGTATCAGCCGGCCGGTCATATCGAGGTCTCAGCAGGGGGGCGTCAGGGAGATAACGGGAAAAACGGCGCAATCCTGCCGAGGAAAAACGGTTTCGCCGCCGCCGGGGGGTCTTCCCCCGTCTCCGTGTCCCCCGCGGCGGAACGTTACGGTTTCACTTCCTCCACCGTGATGCCCATGTCGGGGCAGTAACGCACGCAGAGCATGCAACCCGTGCACTCCCCATCGAAGGCGAGCTCCC
Organism: uncultured bacterium; assembly: GCA_937858775.1. Lineage (GTDB taxonomy): Bacteria > Auribacterota > Tritonobacteria > UBA1439 > UBA1439 > UBA1439. The sequence continues at coordinate 4,390 of CALLYX010000311.1, forward strand.
CGTCGACGAACTTGAGGTTCCCCTTCGGGCAGAATCCGGCGCAGAGGCTGCACCCCTTGCAGAGCTTCCGGTCGATGGAGACCTTGAAATGCTTCTTCATGAAAGAGGGGATTATGGTAGAGACGGGGGGGGATGGTGTCAATAGGGCATTTGGGCCCGCCGACGGGGGTTTCCCCGGCGGCGCTATCCCCGCCCGAACGGGCTCAACTCGCGCAGGGTGCGTATGATCGGGGGGAGCTTCTCGATCACGAGATCCACCTCCTCGTCCGTCGTGTACCGGCTCAGCGAAAATCGGACGGAGCCGTGCGCGGCGGTGTAGGGGATCCCCATGGCGCGCAGGACGTGTGACGGCTCGAGCGAGCCGGATGTGCAGGCGGAGCCGGAGGAGGCGCAGATGCCGAGCTCGTTCATCCTGAGAAGGATCGCCTCGCCCTCGACGTACGAGAAGCTGATGTTGGCCGTGTTCGGAAGGCGGCGCTCGGGGTGGCCGTTGAGACGGGCGTCCGGGGCCTTGTCCAGGAGGGCCTGCTCGAGCCTGTCGCGAAGCCGCCTCACCCTGCCGTTCTCCTCGTCCATGTGCCTGGCGGCGAGGGCGCACGCGGCGCCGAGGCCCACGATCGATGCGACGTTCTCGGTGCCGCCGCGCCGCCCCATCTCCTGGTGCCCACCGACGATGAACGGGGTGAACTTCGTCCCCTTGCGGATATAGAGCGCCCCGACCCCCTTGGGGGCGTGGAGCTTGTGGCCCGATAGGGCGAGATAGTCGATCGTGGAACGGCGCATGTCGAGGGGTATCTTTCCAGCCGCCTGGATCGCGTCCACGTGGAAATACGCCCCGGCGGCCTTCACGGCCGCCCCGATCTCCTCGACGGGGAAGACGACGCCCGTCTCGTTGTTCGCGTACATGGCGGAGACGACGCCGGTGCAATCCCGGAGGGCGCGGCGTACCTCGTCGAGATCGAGCATCCCCTGCGCGTCCACCCCGAGCCACGTGACCTGGTGCTTCTCCTTTTCAAGGCGCTTGCAGAGGCCGAGCACGGCCGGATGCTCGACGCGGGTGGTCACGATGTGAGGCCTCCTCGGGTTCGCCGCGAGGGCCGAGAGGATCGCGGCGTTGTCGCTCTCGGTGCCGCAGCCGGTGAATATGATCTCCTCCGGCTCCGCCCCTATGAGGGCCGCAACCTCGCCCCGGGCCGCGTCGACGTGTTTCCTGATCCTGCCGCCGAACGAATGCATGCTCGACGGGTTGCCGTACCTGTCGGCGAGGAACGGCATCATCGCCTCGAGGACCTCCGGGGCGACGCGCGTGGTGGCGTTGTTGTCAAGATACGCGATCGTCATCTCTGACCTCCTCGACGCGGAGCGCTGGGGAGACGAACTCCCTGAGCTTCTTCTCCACCACGGAGGTGATCGTAACCCCCGAGGAGGGGCAGCCGGCGCAGACGCCGCGGAAGGCGACCAGGACCCGGTCGCCTACGACGTCGATCAGCTCGATGTCGCCGCCGTCCGCCCTGAGGGCGGGCTTGATCTCCTTCTCGATCGTCTCCTGGATGATCTGGATCTTCTGGATGTTCGTGAGCCTCCGGGCCGTGGGCGCCCCCGGCGCGGCCTTCTTCCGCCGCTCCTTCTCCCAGACGTCGTCGATGATCGCCTGGATCTCCGGGATGCAGTTGCCGCATCCGCCCCCGGCCTTGCAGTAGTGCGTGACCTGCTCCGGCGTGGTGAGCTTGTTTTCCCTGACGACGCGGGCGATCTTGGCGTCCGTCACCCCGAAGCAGCGGCAGACGATCTCCCCCTCCTCCTTCGGCGCGGGCCCCGCGCCGCGGTAGTTGGCGAGCGCCGACTCGAGCGCCTCCTTCCCCATGACCGAGCAGTGCATCTTCTCCTTGGGCAGGCCCCCCAGGTGCAGGGCGATGTCGTCGTTCGTGATGCGGGAGGCCTCCTCGAGCGTCTTCCCCTTCACGATCTCCGTCAGGGCCGAGGCGGAGGCGATGGCGCTGGCGCAGCCGAACGTCTGGAACTTCGCGTCGGCGATCCGCCCCTCGGCGTCGAGTTTCAAGTAGAGCTTCAGGGCGTCTCCGCAGGCGAGATTGCCGACCTCGCCGACGGCGTCGGCGTCCGCTATCTCACCGACGTTGCGCGGGTGGAGAAAATGATCCATGACCTTTTCGGTGTAGTCCCACATCGTCGCACCTCCCGGCCCCGCGTGCGCGCCGCCCGGGACCGCCCACATTATATTACAGCGGGCCCGGACGGGCAACGCGCCATATCCCTCGCATTCCGCCCTTGCCTCGGGCGCGGCGGCGCGTTATCATCTTACGTCGAGGCCTGCGGGCGCGGCGGGGACAGGAGGATTCCGATGAGAACGGCGTTATCCATTTTCGTCCTGGCGTGCGCGGCGGCGCCGTGCGGGGCGGCGAGCTTCTCCATCGGGGGCGCGAGCGGCTATCCGGGCCAGCGGGTGAGCGTGCCGGTGCGCTTGAACGGCGGTTTTTCGGTGACCGGCTACGACTTCAAGGTGCATTACGACCGCGGGATCATGTCGTTCAGCGGCGCCAACTTCGTCAAGGTGAACGGGATCAACAGGTACAGCGCGAAAGAGGCGTCGAACGGCGACATCGCCGTCGAGGCGCGCGCTGAGACCATGCCGCCATCGGTAGGCACCATCAACGCGAAGGTGGTGGACCTCAACTTCGACATCAGGTCGTCTGCCCCCCCCGGCTCGCGCGGCAGCGTCCGCTTCATCGGCCCGGCGCACGTCAGGATCAGCAATACCTCCACGGCCATCGCCTCCACCGGGGGCGCGGGGACGGTCGCCGTCGAGGTCCCGCCGACGCCCACCCCGAGCGGTCCGCCGCCCGAGGTGGACCTGACCATGGCCTCGCCGTACACGCTCGTCCCCGGCGAGCGCCCGATCCTGCGCTACCGGATCACCCTCCGGGACCGGTCGTGGGAGGACGCGCCGTCGGACGCCTATCTCGGCGTGGTGCCGCCGACCGGGGGGCTCCTCTACATCGGCTCGCGCGGCCGCTACTACACGGCGCGTAATCCGATCGTGCGGAACTTCATCATCGACGGCACCGACGGGGAGATAGACTTCGGTCCGCTCCCCGACACGTACCCGGCCGGCGCCTACACCTTCTACGGCGTCCTCGCGCGGCCGAACATGAGCCCGCTCAAGGGTTCCGGGCGCATTACGAATATCGCCCACACGCGGTTCGAGCTCGTTCAGCCCACGCCGACCCCGGGGCCGTGAGCGCCCGGGGCCGTACGGCGGCCGCGGGCGTCGAGGCGCGCGTGCGCGCGTTCATCCGCCGGCATCGGATGCTCGACGGCGTGAGAACGCTCATCGCCGCCGTCTCGGGCGGGCCCGACTCGATGGCCCTGCTCCGTATCCTCTCCTCCCTGGCCCCCGCCCTCGGGGTCCGTCTCCGCGCCGCGCATCTCCACCACGGCCTCCGGGGGGACGAGGCGGGGCGCGACCTCGCCCTCGTCCGGGGGGCGTGCCGCGCCCTGGGCGTGCCGTTCGCCTCCGGCCGGGCGGACGTACGCGGCCTCGCGGCGAGAAGGCGCCTGTCGATCGAGGCGGCGGCGAGGGAGGCGCCGCCAACCGCCAAGAAGTGGCGGCGGTTCAGGCCGGCGCACGAGCATTCCAACGACGAGTGTGCTACCGGCACTGCAACCTCCACGGAGTAGGCGAACCGCCCAACCTTAACGTCGCCGACCCGTCAGACGGAGAGTTTGCCGATCTCCCCCGGGTCGCCGCCGAAGTACCGGTACATCGCGAGGTCTTTCGCCCTGCGCCCGCGCCATTCGAGGTAGCGCCCACCCGCTGGCGTGCGCCCGATCAGCTGGTAGCTGACCGTGTTGCGGATCCACGCGACAC
>CALLYX010000312.1 GCA_937858775.1 uncultured bacterium
TGAGGGTACTCCCCGGCGATGAATAGGCGCGGCGGCCCGATACTCCTCTACCACGGCGTGGCCGAGTGCGGCGGGGACGCCATACGAGACCCCCTCTACTCGCTTCCGCGCGGGGCGGTCCTCGCCCAGATCGCGCGCCTCGCGGCCCGCGGCGGCGGGTCCGTCACGCTCGCGGAGTATCTCGCGCGTGGCGGGGCGTGCGCGGGCGCCTGCGTGATCACCATCGACGACGGGCTCGCCAGCGCCGCGGAGTGCCTCTTCCCTGCGCTTCTCCGGGCGGGGCTGAAGGCAGCCGTCTTCCCTGTGGCGGGGATGGTCGGGCGCAGGGGTTGGCTCTCCTGGGGCGACCTGAGTGAGATGCTGCGCGCGGGTTTCGAGGTGGGATCCCACGGGATGACGCACGCGAATCTGGCGACCGCCGCGCCCGGCGAGGCGCGGGAGGAGCTGGCCGGGTCGAAGAAGCTCCTGGAGGACAGGCTGGGGGCGCCGGTGAGATACCTCTCGCTCCCGGGCGGATATCGCGGCCCCGCGACGTCCGATTTGGCCGCCGAGGCCGGATACGAGGCGGTCTGCGGCTCTCGCTTCGGATACAACCGCCTCCCCCCCGACCGGTTCGACCTCAGGCGGTTCTGTCTCCGGGCCGGGGACGGGGGGGCCGGGGCGATCGATCGGATAATGGCGGGGGCGTTCTGGCCCCTGGCCGCCCGGTACCTGGCGGAGGGCGGAAAGACGGCCGGCCGGCGCCTTCTGGGCGGAAGGATCTACTCGGCCCTGAGGAGAAGGATGGTGCCCGCCGGGGCGCACACGACCCTGCCGAGGTTCAGGCGCAACGGCGGGTGACGGGCGGACGCCCCGCGTTTACACCTCCCTCCCCCCCAGCATCACACCCACGGTCCTCACCATGATCCAGATGTCCAGCAGCAGCGACATGTTCTCGATGTAGTACAGGTCGCTCACGAGCTTCTGGGCGTTCGACTCGAGGCTGGCGGCATAGCGCAGGTTGACCTGCGACCAGCCGGTGATGCCCGGCTTCACCTCGAGCCGCTCGGTGTAGAACGGGATGCTGCGCAACAGGGAGCGCACGAAATGCGGCCGCTCCGGCCGGGGGCCGACGATGCTCATCTCGCCGCGGAGCACGTTGATGAACTGCGGGATCTCGTCGAGGTGCGTGCGGCGGAGGAATCTCCCGACGCCGAGGATGCGGGCGTCGTCCGGCGAGGCCCACACCGGGCCGGTCTCCTTCTCGGAGTCGGAGGCCATGGTTCGGAACTTGAGCATCGTGAACGGGCGGCAGTGCAGCCCGGCCCGCTCCTGCTTGTGAAAAACCGGGCCGCGGGAGGTGAGCTTTATGAGGATCGCCACGGGAAGCATGATGAAGGGGCCGGCGACGGCCAGGGCTGCGATTGAAAAGAGTATGTCGAGGACGCGCTTGAAGCTTCGGTACCAGCCCCGCCCGTAGCGCGAGATGGTCAGTTCGATGAGGGGCACGTTCTTGCCTGCGGCGGTAGCCGCGACCCTGCCGACGACCGCCTCGTAGAGGTCGGGGACGGTCTTGAAGATGATGTCGGTGTTTATGAAGTAGGTGAAGATCTCCGCCACCCTCTCGCGCGGGAGGTCGGGGGAGGAGATGACCGCCTCGTCGACGGGGCGGGTCGAGACGACCGCCGGGATATCCTCCACGGAGCCGAGGATCATCGCGCGCTCGACCGCCGGCTCGGATGAGTCGGTGGCGATGTAGCCGACGAGCTCCGTCTTGATCCCCGCGCGGCGCGTGAGCTGGAGCATGAGCCGCAGGGCGCTCTGGTCCGTCCCGATGATCAGGAGATGGGAGACGAAGTAGTCGTGCCCGAGGAGCGCGTTGATCAGGTGCCGTACGACCACCCTCCATCCCGTTATGAGGGCCGCGGTGATCCCCCATGAGAGCAGGATGACGGTGCGGGGGTAGGCGAACTCCTGGGAGAAGTAGGCGACCGCGATGATGATGAGCGTGCTCACGGTCATCGCCTTCACTATGTTGACGATATTCTCGAAACTGGTCTTGTACTTGGGTTTCTCGTAGAGGCCGAAGACGTAGAGGCAGATAACGCGGAGCGCGACCACGAAGAAGGCGATCCGGCGATACGCCCCCAGGTTGTCCCTGTGGACGTCGATTCCGTACCGGAGCATGAAGGAGGAGATATCGGCGGCGAGGATGATGACGATATCGATGAAAACCGCGGCGGCCGCGATGACCCTAAGAGGTAATCTCGGTTTCATGGCGAACGTCCGAAAAGGGATCCAGGCGGGCGGGACGTCACCCCGGCCTGCCGCCGATGGGGGCGTTCATCCATCCCCGCGGCGAGGGTGGCGGGGGAATTTGACGACGAAGTTCTTCTCGATCTTCCTGTCGGGGGAGGCGGCTACGACGTCCGCGAGGCACATTCTCGGGTAGAGTTTCTTCACCTTCGCCTTCCCGACCTCGACGCCCTTCTGCTCGATGCTCCCCTCGTCGCCCACGGAGACGCCGTCCTCGCTCCCGAGGTTGACGATGACGAAATTGTACTTGTCATGCGAGACGAGCACCTGGCCGGATATCTCGTTCGGCGCCCCGGCCGCCTCGGACACGACGGTCTCCCTGAGCGGGATCCCCCCGTCCGCGGAAGGCGCATCGAGATCGAACTCCCCCTCCCGGGCGCGCGCGAGCTTCGCCTCGAGGTCGGCCTTTTCCTTGGCCGCCGCCTCGAGCCGGTCCATGAGCTGGAGCTCGGTCCCCTTGCTTTCCTTCAGGCGGACGCGCAGGTAGGCGGCGATCTGCTCCTGCCGCGCTAGCGTGGCTTTCGTCTCCGCCGCGCTCTCCGCCGCCGCCTTCAGGCGCACCTCCAGATCGGATATGGCCCTCTGCCGCTCGGCGACCCCCTTCTTCAACTCGCGGCGCTCCTCGTCCGCCTTGAGGTATTCGCGCCTGATCCCGGCGAGGAGATCCGA
>CALLYX010000313.1 GCA_937858775.1 uncultured bacterium
GTCGTACAGGGCGTCCCTGAGCCGGGCGATGGAGGCGGCGATGGACGACCGGAAGGCCCCCCGGCTCAGGGACGCCCTGTACGACGACCGCGAGGGCCCCGTGAGAAAGTACATGCGGCTCGTGCTTGGGGATGGGGGGTATTGGGCCCTGGCCGGCTTCGAACTCCGGACCATGCTGCTCGCGGACCTGGGGGGGGCGCTCGGAATCTTCCTGCGCAGGCTCTTCTACCGCTCCATGTTCGGGAAGATGGGGCGCGGCGTCATAATCGGGAGGGGCGTCACGATCCGCCATCCCTCGAAGATATCGCTCGGGGACCGCGTGGCGGTGGACGACTACTGCACGCTTGACGCGCGCGGCGGCCCGGGCTCGGCCATCTCCATCGGGGACGGCACCGTCGTGTCGAGAAACACGATCCTCCGGACAAAGGGCGGGACCATCACCGTGGGGCGGGGCGGGGGGATCGGCTCGCAATGCATCCTCGCCTCATCGAGCGCCCTCACGATCGGGGAGAATCTCCTGATGGCCTCGTGCGTCTGCGTGTTGGCGGGGGGGGAACACGCCTTCGACCGCACGGACGCGCCGGTGGTGGAACAGGGGATGGTGTCGAAGGGGGGGATCTCCATAGGGGACGACGTCTGGATCGGGACCCGCGCTACACTCCTCGACGGCGTGCGCATAGGGGACCACGCGGTCATCGGGGCCTGCTCCCTGGTGAACAAGCCTATCCCCCCGTTCGCCGTCGCGTACGGGATCCCGGCGAAACAGGCCGGGGACCGGCGCTCGGCCGGCAATCCGGCGGTCCGCCCCACGCATCCCGGATGCCGCGCCGCCCGTCGGGGCGGGACGGCGGCGGACGATGCGGTCGGGGAGCCGGCATGAAGCGCGATATCGACCGGCTCGCCGCGGGCGAATACGACCTCCTCGTCATCGGCGCGGGGATCTACGGCGCCTGCGCGGCGTGGGACGCGGCCCTGCGCGGCCTCTCGGTCGCCCTCATCGACCGTGGGGATTTCGGCGGCGCGACCTCCCAGAACAGCCAGAAGATCATCCACGGAGGGCTCAGATACCTCCAGCAGGCGGACCTCGTCCGCGTGCGCGAATCGATCCGCGAGCGCCGCACCATGGCGCGGATCGCTCCGCACTTCGTCCATCCCTTTCCCTGCGTGATGCCGACGTACGGCCATTTCACGAGGGGGCGCGAGGCCCTCCTCATGGGAATGCTCGCCAACGATCTGATCGGCTTCGACCGCAACCGTCTCGCCGACCCGCAGAAGCGGATCCCCCGCGGGAGGATCATCTCCCGGGAAAAGGTGCTCGAACTCCTGCCGGGGATTCCGACGAGGGGGCTGACCGGCGGGGCGGTTTGGCACGACTGCCAGACGCACAACTCGGAGCGCCTCCTCCTCTCCTTCATCCTCTCCGCCTGCGAGAGGGGCGCCGCCGCGGCCAACTACGCGGAAGCGACCGGATTCCTCTCAACCGGCCGCAGGGTGACGGGGGTGCGCGCCCTCGACAGGACGGACGGCCGCGCTTTCGACATACGGGCGAAGGTGGTCCTCAACGCTGCGGGGCCGTGGAGCGACAAGGTGCTCGCCCTGCTCGATCCGGCCGCCGCCTCCCCCCCGCTCCGGCTGTCAACGGCCCTCATCGTCCTGACCCGCCGCTTCATCTCCGGGTGCGGGGCCGGGATCTCACGCAGGGGAGGGCCGGCCGCTCCGGGGACGCCGGCCGCGAAAGGCACCCGGCTCTACTTCATCACCCCGTGGCGCGACGTGTCGCTCGTAGGGACGGTGCACGCCCCCTACCGCGGGGATCCGGACGAGGACCGAGTCACCGAGAAGGAGATATCCGACCTCCTGGACGCCGTCAACGCGGCGTATCCGTCCGCCCGCCTCTCCCGCCGCGACGTGCGCGCCTTCTACCGCGGCCTTCTCCCGCTCGGGCGGGTCAACAGGAGGACCGGCGAGGCGATCGTCATGACGCGATACCGCCTGGTCGACCACCGGCGACGCCATGGATGGGAGGGGATCATCACGGTGATCGGCGTGAAGTACACCACCGCCCGCGACGTGGCGGAGAAGGCGGTCGACATGGCGATCGGGAAGCTCGGCGCGCCGCGGCGCGGGGGCGCGAGCGCCTCCACCCCGATCTACGGCGGCGATATCAGGCGCTTCGACGAATTCCTCGACCGGGCGGTGCGGACGAGGCCGCGCTGGGCCTCGGAGGAGGTCGCCAGGCACCTGGTGTTTCACTACGGCTCCCGCTACACGGACCTGCTCGCCCTCGCCGAGCGCGACCGGGCGCTCGCCCGCCCGATCCCGGGCGGCGGGGCGGTCATCGCCGCCGAGATCGCCCGCGCCGCGAGGGAGGAGATGGCGCTCACGCTCGCGGATGCGGTGCTGCGGCGCACCGAGCTCGGGTCCGCGGGCTGCCCCCCGGATGAGTGCCTGCGGGCGTGCGCCGGGATCATGGCGAGGGAGCTCGGATGGGACGCCGGCCGGGCGGAGGCCGAGATCGAGGCGCTCAAGCTCCTCTACATTCCCAAGAAGGCCGGGGAAGACCGATGCGGGACGGCAGGCGGTGCGGATGGGCAGAAACCCCCTGTTTGACGGCGAGGCGAAGAGATGGGAGGGCCTCTACCTCCGGGGCGGCGGCGAGCGCTGGGGGATATTCCAGGGGAACGTCCGCGCCCGCACCGTGGCGAGGATGGAGCTCTGCCTCTCGCTCCTGCCGCCCGTGAACGGCAAGGACGCGATCGAGCTCGGCTGCGGCCCGGGCTTCTACGGCGCGCGGCTGATAGCGGCCGGGGCCCGCTGGACGGGCCTCGACCTCTCTTCCGCGATGCTCGCCGCGTGCCGCGGGAACGTCCCGGGGGCGAGGGTCGTGCGCGGCGATGTCCTGGCCCTCCCGTTCCGGCCCGATACGTGCGACATCATGCTCTGCGTCGGCGTGCTCAGCTACCTATCCCGTTCCGGGATCGCCCGCCTCTTCGCGCAGGCGCGCGGCATCCTGAGGCCGGGGGGGGTGCTTATGACTCAGTCGCTCGTCTTCGACCCGTTCACCTGGGTGCGCTGCAGGCTGCCGCGGGCGGTCCCGCGCCCGATCCGCATCCCGGGCCCCTTCACCCCGCGGACCCGGGCCACGGTCACGCACCTCCTCGGCGAGAGCGGTTTCACGGTGCGGCGGGTGGCGCGCTACCGAAAGTACGCCGTCGTCCCGGCGGGGGATATCTACATCGCGGAGAGGGCGAGATAGCGTGTTTCACCTTTGACCGCCGGGGGGGCGCGGGGCGCCGCGAACTACAGATGGGAGGGGGGGCAGAAGACCGAGTTTTCCGCTTCGATCGCGCCGGCGCCTTTCTTTTTCCGCGCCCGCCGCGGATCTGCCCGATCCCCCCGGCAATACGTTGAATAGGCCATGTCCAAGATCGCCTTCATCGACCTTCTATTCAATTGGCCCCCCGACGGCGGGGCGCGGGTGGACCTGAAGGAGATCATGTCGCGCCTGTCGCAACGGCACGATGTGACCCTCCTTGTTCCCGATTTTCAGGATTTCTTCCCGAGGGGCAGGATAACGGGGGAATTCCCATTCCGCGTCGTGAAGCTGCCGTTCACGAAATCCACCTTCAACGCCTGGAGCCTGCCCCGCGCCTTCGCCCGGGAAGTGGACAGGATCCGTCCCGACCGCCTCTTCATCGGCGACGGCTGGTACCTCAAGTTCCCGCTCGCCGCCGCGCTCCGGCGCCACCGCCCCATCCTCCGCTTCTACGCCTACGAGGGCCTTTGCATAACGCACTACGGTACGCTCTTCCGGGACGGACGGGCCTGCCCGAAGAACTACCTCTCCGACACCGCCTTCTGCGTGCGCTGCGCCCTCCATCGCCACCGGTTCCGGCCCCTCGACGCCTTCTCCCACGAGTTCCTCGCCGCGCTGGCATTCACCCCGCTCTACCGGCGATGGGTCGGGGCGGCGCTGGCCGGGGCGTCGCGGGTGATCGTCTACAACCGTTTCATGAAGGAGATCCTCGCGCCCCGCGCGCGCGAGGTTCTCGTGGTCCCGTCCGGCGTCGACACGGCCGCCTTCGCCGCGGCGGAGCGCCCCGCCCCCCCGCGAGGGCGGTGCGTGGCCATGATGACGGGCAGGAGCGGCGACCCGAGCAAGGGATTCGGCGTCCTTCTCGAGGCCGCGCGGATTCTCGCCGCCCGCGGGGTGAAGCTCGATATCGTGGTGCCGACGTACAGCTCCGGCCACGCCGCGGACGCCCAGGTGCGCTTCATCCCATGGCAGCCCCAGGAACGCCTTCCGCTTCTCTACTCGGAGGCGGATATCTGCGTGGTGCCGTCTGTTTGGCGGGAGCCGTTCGGCATCGCGGCGGTGGAGGCGATGGCCGCCGGAAGGCCGGTGGTGGCGTCGCGTTCGGGGGGGCTGGAGGGCATCGTCGAGGACGGCGTCACGGGCTTCCTGGTGGAGCCCGGGAACGCCGCGGAGCTCGCGGGGCGCCTCGCGCAGCTCGCCGCCGACCCCGACCTGCGCGGGCGCATGGGACGGGCGGGAAGGGAGAAGGCGGGGCGGGAGTACTCCTGGGACGCGCTGATGCGGGATATCTACCTGCCGCTCTTCGACTGATCGCCGCCGACGGGTCCGGCGAGGACGATGACGAGGTTGTCGGGATGGAGGTATTCGTTCGCCGCGCGGCGGACGTCCCTGGCCGTCACCGCCGCGATGAGCGCCGGGTATCGCGCGTAATAGTCGATGCCGAGGCGGTGGAACTCGGCGTCCGCCAGGGCTGAGGCCGCTCCAGCGTTGGTCTCGAAGATCCTGGGGAGGCTGTTGACGAGGCGCCCGGCGCACTCCGCGAGCTCCTCGTTCGTGATCCCCTCGTCCTTCATCCTCAGTATCCCGTTCCTGATTCCGCGGACCGCCTCGTCCGCGTTTTTCGGATCCACCCCGGCCCTGACCAGGAAGGGCCCCACGCCGCGGCAGGCCGGAAAGGCGCTGGAGACGTAATATGCGAGGCCGCGTTCCTCGCGGAGTTCGCGTCCGAGCCGTCCACCCATGCCGAATCTCCCGAGGGCCGTGTTCATGACCTGGACCGCGTAATAGTCCGGGTCGCCGCGCGCCACCCCCCTGCACCCGACGGCGATATCCACCTGGGCCTTGTCCGGGATTTTCACCCATTCCCATTTCGTAACGAGCGGCAGCGGCGGGGCGAGCAGCGTGGCCCCCCCCCCGCCCCCCCTGACATCCCAATCCCCGAAATGCCGCTTCACCAGTTCAGCCGCCCCCGCAGCCGCGACGTCGCCGGAGAGAACGATCGCCGTGGCCCGGGGCGTGTAGCGGGAGGAGTGGAAGTCGATCAGGTCCCCCCTCGACAGGGCCTGGACGCTTTTCAGGTCGCCCGCCACCCGGTGCCGATACGGGTGCCCGTACGGATAGATGAGCTCGTACGCCTTGTCCTCGGCGGCCTTGGCGGTGTCTCGGGCGTCCTCCGCGATCCCGGTCAGAAGCCGCCCCCGGAGCGTCTCCATCTCCGGCGCGGGGAAGACCGGCTCCCGCAGCAACTGGGCCAGGAGCTCCACGACGACCGGAAGCTTCTCCGAGAGCATCCGTACGGAGATCGACGTCCGGTCCCTGTCGCAGGCGATATCGAGTTCAGTCCCCGAGGCGTCGAGCAGGTCGGAGATCAGGGCTGCGCTCATTCCGCCGGTGCCGCGGTCGAGCATGAGGGCGGTGAAGTTCGCCAGCCCGTCTTTCCCGGCCGGGTCGTTGGAACTCCCCGCGGCCACGTCCACACGAGCGGCGACGGATGGGGAGGAGCGGTTTTCCCGAACGATGAGCGCAAGCCCGTTTGGCAGCACTGTCTTGACGGCGTCCGGCGCGATCCCCGGCCGCGCCTGGGGCGCAGCCGCCCCCGGCGCGTCCCTCCCTCCCCCCCGGAGACGGATGAGCGGCAGGCGGGGCGGGGCTGGTGTCGGCGCGCCGTCCGCCGGCCCCTCTACGTACCCAACGGGCCCCCCGCCCCCGACGCCGGGGATAGGAGGGGGCGCCTGGGAAGAGGGGATGAGCCATCCGACCGTGCGGTTCTTCTCGCCGAAGTACCGCCCGGCCGCGGCCTTGACCTCCCCGCGCGTAACCCGCCGCAGCCTTGCCTGGAACGACCACGGATAGGAGGGATCGCCGATGGTGCCGAAGAAGCCCAGCATGTGCGCCCGAGCGCTCGCCCCGTCGCCGTCGTAGACGAAGCGGGCCTTGAGCTGCGTCACCGCCTTTTCAAACTCGTTCTCGTCGAGCCCTTCCGAGGAGACCTCCCCGATCAGGCGCAGGACCTCCCGTTCGAGCCGTCCCGGTTCCACCCCCTGTGCGGCGCTCGCGTAGACGGCGAATACGAACGGGTACCTTGTCGGGATCATGAGTGAACCCGCCTTCGCCGCCAATCCGGCGTCCACGAGGCCGCGGTGGAGGCGGGAGCTCCGGGAGGCCTGCGCCCTCCACTCCGCGCAATACGGCGTTATCCCGTCCGCGCCGCCGAGGGCGGCGTTGAGGACCAGGAGGGGGATGAAATCATCCGAATCGATCGTCGGGACATGGTAGAGGATTTCCAGGTAGGACGTAGCGGCGGCGCGCTCGATCCTCACCCTCCGCTCGCCCCGCTGGCCGGGCTCCTTCGTGCGGACCGGCTCGAGCGGCCCCCCCGCGGGGATTGCGCCGAATTTCGACCGCACCGACCGGAGCGCCTGTTCGTCGTCGAAGTCGCCCGCGACGACGAGCGTCGCGTTGGCGGGGCAGTGGCCGCGCCTGTAGAAACGGAACAGTTCGTCCCGGGTCATCGCCTCGATGTCGCTCAGCCATCCGATCGTCGGCCATCGATACGGATGCGCGGTGAAGGCGGCCGCGGTCGTCTGGATGTCCAGTAGATTCTCCGGGTCATTCTCCCCCATCTGCAGCTCGGAGATGATGACGCCGCGCTCCGCCTCGAACTCACGGGGGGAAAAGACGCACGCCGACATCCGCTGCGCCTCGATATCCAGGGCGAGGTCCAGGAACCTTGCAGGGAGCGTTTCAAAATACGCGGTCTGGTCGAGCCAGGTGTAGCCGTTCCAGCCGCCGCCGGCGCGCTCGATCAGGTTCTTCATCTGGTCGCGGGAGTAGCGCTCCGTCCCCTTGAACGCCATATGTTCGCACCAGTGGGCGGCGCCGGTGATGCCCGGCCGCTCGTTGGCTGACCCGGCGTGGACGCCGCTCCAGACGCAGACGACCGGCGCGCCCTCGACCCGGCAGAGGATGACGGTCAGGCCGTTCTCGAGGATCACCTGCCTGACATCCCGGGCATGAGCGCCGGACGGCGGCAGGGGGGCCGCCAGGAGGGTCCCCGCGGCCAGGGTTCGAAGAAACGCGGTCATGGGACGATAGGCGCCCCGGGGGCGGGCGCCCCCCTCACCCGCCGCGGCGCGCACGGGATTCGAGCCCCCTCAGGGATCGGTTCACGCCCAGGACGAACGCCCGGTCCCCCGGGTCATCCGGGAGGGACGGCGGGGAGAGGCCGGCGAGCGACGCGAGCGCGCCATTGAACGATGTGGCGGCGACCAGGATGTCTCCGCGCGCGCGCATCCGGCGGGCCAGGCGGAGGAACCGCTCCCGCTCGGCGAAGATGCCGCTGCCGTCGACCCGGGCGACAGTGACCGCCCCGGCGCCGGCCTCGAGCGTCCCGATCAGGGCCGCGCGGCACGCCGGGTCCTCCGCGAGGCGCGCGTCCACAAGGATGAAACGCCTCCCGGGCCCCTCCGCCGTCTCCCGGTCCAGGAGCGGCAGCAGCGGTGCGGCGCCCGGCGAGGCGAGCGCGCTCCTCACGGACTCCTCGAGCCGTCCCGGCCGCGCGGGATCGGGATCCAGCCGCCGCGGCGGCGATTGGTTCTCGATGAAGAGGAGGAGCGGGGCGACGTTCGCCGCGCTGCGCACCCCGGACTGGATGATCGGGCCCATGTTCTGGAGCAGCGAGAAAGGCAGCCGGATGATATAGATGGGGAGCCGGAAAAGCTCGATGAGCGCCGTGTTGAATATCCTCATCGTCTGCGTGAGCTCCGCGCAGCCGGTTCCCCAGACGAGGATGGCGGCTGCTATAACGCAGAGGGTTCTTTTCATCGAACGGCCTGTCCGAGAGGCACGGGCGGCAGCCGGTATCGGGGCTGTGGCCGGATCGGGGGCGGGCGCGGACGGCCGCCGCGCGCGGTCACCGCCCGCCCGCGTTCTGTTCGATCCCGGGGCCGGCGGGGGGGGACGCGATCCCCGCGCCCCCCGGGGAGGGTATCGACCACGCCACGGACCGGTCGCCCCGGTAGCAGTCGATGCGCTCGACCCGCGCCAGCCAGTAGGTGTTCCCCAGCTCCCGGCGCAGGTTCTCCGAGACTCCAACCGTGCACCAGACCTTCACCGGGTAGGCGGTGTCAAGCTCGGTCCGGTCGAGTATCTCACGGGCGATCTCCGGCGAGGCCACGAACGTTACCCGCTGCCGGTTCAGGAACGGCGGGATATATTCGCCCCGCTCCATGGCCCTCCTGTTTCTCTCCCCCTCCTTGACGGTGATGTCGAGACAGTAGTAGTCGAACTCCTTGACGACCTTCCACTGGAGCTCGACGTCTTCCAGGGCGATGGGGATCCCGCTGTACAGCTCGGGGTAGTTGTTGACGTCCGGGAGGCTCGCCAAGACAGCCGCCTCGGCGGGGCGCGTCTCCTGCGGCCCCGGCTCGGG
>CALLYX010000314.1 GCA_937858775.1 uncultured bacterium
CGGTATCCCTGCCCCCCCTTGACGAAGAAGCGCCTCCACTCCTCCCGCTCCCACGCCACCCCCTGGGCGTCCAGCCAGGAGAGCGTCATCTCCACGTACGGGATCTCGTTCAACTGGAGGACGCGCACCTCGGTGTTCTTCCCGGCGAGGGGGGCGGAGATGAGCAGGCTCGAAAGATACTGGGACGTCACCGCCCGGATCTCCGTCCTTCCCCCCGTCATCCTTCCCCGGAGGGCCGCCGGGGCGCAGCCGTTCCCCCGGGTGGTGAACCCCTCGGCGCCCAGGCGGCGGTAGGCGTCGATGAGCGGCTGCACGGGGCGGCGCCTGATCTGCGCGTCGCCGGTGAACACCGTCCAGCCGTCGCAGAGGGCCGCCGCGCCGAGGAAGAGCCGGAGCGTCGTCCCGGAATTCCCGACGTCGAGGACGTTCTCCGGGAGCGAGGGACGCCCAGCCGTGCCGGCGATGACCCAATCCCCGCCCGTCTCCGCCTCCGCCCCGAACGCGCGCGCGGCGTCCAGGGCCGCGCGTGTGTCGGAGGAGTCGAGGGGCCGCAGGATCCTCGACGTCCCCGACGCGAGGGAGGCGATGACGACCGCCCGGATCGTGTGCGACTTCGACCCGGGAATCGCCACCCCGCCCTTGAGGCGCGACGGCCTGACCACGAGTTTCATCCCGCCCTCCCCGCCAAGCAGGGGGACAATATAGCACACGGGCGGGGCGCGGCGAAAGGGCGGAGGGGCGCAACAGGGCGAGGCGTTTCCCTAGCCGCGGCCGCGCGGCGGGGCCGCGTCCGCGATGCGGCAGATCAGATCGGGATACGCCATCCCGGCGGCGGCGGCGGAGCGGGCGAGGCCGGCGTCGGGCGCGATGCACGGGTTCGGGTTCACCTCGAGCACGTACGGCACACCGTCCCGAGCGAGCCGCATGTCGACGCGCGCGTAGCCGTCGCACGACAGCGCGCCGTACGCCGCGAGCGCGGCCTTCTTCACCCGCGCCTCCTCGGCGCGCGCGAGCGGCGCCGGGCAGCGCGGGACCGTGCGCGCGTACTCCTCGCTCCCCGGGACCCACTTCGCGCGATAGTCGCATATCCGCGGGGCGCCGCGCGGCATCGCCGCCATGTCTATCTCCGAGACGGGAAGGACGAGCGGCCTCCGCCCGCCGAGGATCGACACGTTCACTTCCCGGCCCTCCACGTACCGCTCGACGAGCGCCGGCTGGCGGTAGCGCTCCCGGATCCACGCGCACCGCGCCCGGAGCCCGCGGCGGTCCCGCACGAGCGAGCCGGGCCCGATTCCGATGCTCGCGTCCTCCCTCGCCGGCTTCACGAAGAGGGGGAAACGCATCCCCGGGGGGAACGGCGGCGCAGGTTCGCCGGCGTACAGGAAATACGGCGGCGTGGGTACCGCCGCGGCCGCGAAGAGCGCCTTGGCGAGGGCCTTGTCGAGGGCGAGGCCGATCGCCAGCGGGCCGCAGCCGGTGTGCGGAATGCCCAGGAGCTCGAAGAGCGCGCAGGCGTGCATCTCGTAACGGCTCTCGCCCATCGCGCCCTCGCACAGGTTGAAGACGAGGGCCGGGCGCGAGGCGGCGAGCCGCCGGATGCAGCCGGCGGCGCTGCGACGCATGGGAAGGAGGTAAGCCCTTCGCCCGCGGGCGAGAAGGGCGTCCCTCACCGCGCGCGCGTCGCGGGCAACGCTCTCGTCCGCCTCCCTCTCCGCGCCGCGGGGGCCGCCGCCGGGGTGCCACGCGTTGTAGACCACGGCGATTCCGCCGGGGGGCGCCATCTCCATCCCGCCTCCGTGAGCCGCCGGTAAGGATGACCGGCCCGAGTATACAGCGCCCGGGGAAAAAATGCATGGCCGATTCCCGATTTCACCGAATCCCGATTTCCCGCTTGCGCATCCGCCCGCCGCGTGTTATAGTGCATAGCCATGAAGCGGAGGGAAACCGCCAAGATCGCCGTGTCCGCGGCCGCCGCGTTGGCCCTTGCCGGCGCAGCGGCGCCCGCGCCTGCCCCGGCGCAGTCCGGCCCCATCGTCCCGCTCCAGAGGGTGCAGGTCCGCAAAATAGATCCCCTCGCGGGGGCGCCCTATGCCGGGGCCCCTGCGGGCAGGCGGCCACCGGACGGGGAGAGGGGGCGGGACCCGTACTCCGATCCGTCGGCGCGCCCGGGCACGGCGGCCCGCGCAGGCGCCGCCCACTTCACCGCCCCCGGCACCGACCGCCGGCCGATCCGCGCGAAGGGCGGTTTCGTCGAGTTCTCGGAACGGGGCAACAGGGGCGGGGCCGGGGGGCGGCGGCTCGGCGACCCGGCCGAGGGGAAGTATTTTTACAGGTAGGGCCCGCACCCGGGAGGAATATATGCGCGCGCGGCTCGCCGTTCTCATCGCGGCGGCCATCGTCTGCTGCCTGGTTTCCGGCGCCGCGGCCCAATGGACCCCCCGCAGGATCGTCCGCTCCCCGGTCAGGCGCGGCCCGGTCTCGCGCGGCACGGCCCCGACTCGGGGGCCGGTGATGTCCCGGAGGGCGAGCGGCACAGGACCCGTCACCCGGCGCCCCCTGACCCCCACCTTGCACGGGAGGGATGCCAGGGACCTCGATTGGGAGTCGGCGCGCGGGGCGCCTTCCATCGGATACAAGGCGTACGACACCGTCGTGTCCGACTCCGTCAGGGGTTACACCACTATGCCGGGGGACGGGTATCTGGAATGGTAGGCGAATCTGGTGAAGTCGATGGACCGGCGGAAGCTCGCGGAAATTCGCCGCCGTCTGCTGGCCCTTCGCGAGGAGATGACAGGCAAGCTTGCCGGCCTCCGGCGGGAGTCGTTGAGCCGGACGCCGAGGGAGCAGTCGGGCGATCTTTCCGGCTACTCGATCCACCTCGCCGACGCGGCGACCGACTCCCACGCGCGGGATATAGGCATCTCCCTGGCCTCGCGCGGGCGCCAAAAACTCAACGACGTCCACGCGGCCATCGCCAAGCTCGGCACGGAGGAGTTCGGCGTCTGCGAGATCTGCTCGCACCCTATCGACGAAACGCGCCTTGCCGCGATGCCGTACGCGCGGTTCTGTCTCGCCTGCAAGGAACGCCTGGAAGGCCCAAGATCGCCCGCATGAGACGCGCCCCCCTCCTCGCCCCCCTGCTCCTCATCACGGCCGCCTGTTCATCCGCGGAACCGCCGCGCCCCGACCGGGCCGGCGGCGTCGTGCGCACGGTCTCGGCCGTGTTTCGCTCCTTCGACCCGGCGCGCGGGACGATCCGCGTCCTCGTCCCCGGCGGCGCGGCCGCCGAATTTTCGACCGACCCCCGTGATACCCTCGTCTTCAGCGGGATACGCGCGCTCTCCCCGGCGGAACTCTCCGAGGGGATGCAGTTGGAAATCGATTACCGCGGCGACGGACCGGCGCCGCGCGCCACATGGATCGAGGTGACGCAAAAGACGGCTGAATAGCGCCCCCGCTTCCATCGCGGGGCCCGGGGAGAAGAACCGGCCTTTCCTTCTCCCCGCCCCCGGGGGCGCCCCGCTATATCCGCGGCAGGCCGTCCGCCGGCCGCGGCGTGTCGCTGGGGGGTCTCCCGGCCGCGCGCGGGCGCGGGGCCGGTTCAAGAAAGGAAGGGGTCTCAATGCCGGGCGAGTATATGACGATCGATGACGCCGCGAAGTTCCTCAACATGAGCGCGGAGGCGGTCAGGCTCCTCGCGGAGAAGGGAATCTCCTCCACCGACGAGAACGGGAAGCTCATGGTGAAGGCGGAGGCGATACGGGAGTGGCTCCATAGGGGGATCAGGGACTTCAGCCCCGCGCAGCTCAAGCTTCTCGAGAGGGATTACAGCGAGCAGGTGACGCGCGTCGCGCCGCTCCTCGACCCGAAGTGCATCAAGATGAGACTGACCGGCGTCTCCAAGACGGGGGTCATCGGCGAACTCGTCGACGTGCTCGTCACGCACGGCGGCGTGGACCCGAAGCACCGGTCCAAGGTGCTGGCGGCGGTCATCGAGCGGGAGCGCATGTGCAGCACCGCGCTCGCGGACGGGGTGGCCATCCCGCACCCGCGCGAACCGCTCACGGGGATCATCAAGAAGCCCCGCCTGGTGCTGGGCCTCTCGTGGAAGGGGATAGACCTCGAGGCCCTCGACGGCCAGCTCACG
The DNA here is from genome assembly GCA_937858775.1 of uncultured bacterium. Lineage (GTDB taxonomy): Bacteria > Auribacterota > Tritonobacteria > UBA1439 > UBA1439 > UBA1439. The sequence goes on from CALLYX010000314.1 coordinate 4,148, forward strand.
CACGTGGTCGTCCTCCTGTGCACCCCCAGGATAGACATGCATCTCCAGATCCTCGCGCGCCTCACCAAGCTCCTCTCCAGCGTGAAGCTGCGCGTCAACATGTGCCGGGCGCCGGACGAGCAGGGCGCCATCGACGTCTTCGACGCCTACGAGAAGCAGACGCTGGGGGCGTGACGCGGGCGGCCGGGCTCAGATACGCTCGAGCAGCCGCCCCCTGGCGATCAGATCCTCCTTGAAGGCGGGCATCGTCCCGCTCAACCTCCTGCACAGCACGGCGCACGGCAACTGGCCCGGGGCGCAGGGCCTGTCCACGTAGCCGTAGGCGAGCGCGGACCCGGCGGCCGGCAGCGACAACCTGGAGGAGACGCCCCGCTTCCCCATCCCGATCGCGCATACCGGTCCCTCCCCGCGCTCCCCGGAAGCGAGCAGCGAGAGCACGGCGATATCCGCGGCCGAGTTGACCATGGCGGCGATCTTGACGATGTCCGCCCCGGCGGCCCGCGCCTCCTTGACCATTTCGCGGAGTTCGCCGATGGCGGGCGTCCGGGCGAAGTCATGAAAGGATAGGATCAACCTGACGCCCCTCCGCCCGGCGTCTTCCCGCAACCCGGCGGGCACCCCGTTGCCCAGTTCGATATCCACCGCCGAAACGTACGGGAGGGCCCGCTCGAGGATGGCGGCCCGCTCCCCGGCGCTCCCGCTCCACTTGCCGCCCTCGTTCTCGGCGCGCACCGTCAGGATGACCGGGTACCCGGCCGCCTCGACGAAGGCGCACTTATCCATCCACCGGTCGTCGGGCGGCCGGATCTCGTCGAGCCGCACCTCGACGATGTCGCAGGGGAGCGGGCGTCGAGCGTCGAGTCCCCGGAGGCCGTCCCGGGAGGAGATCGTCCCGACAATCCTCGGAATCGCCCCGACTGCAAGCCGCCCGAGCATCACGATCTTCATCTGCCGTCTTCCCTCTTCGCCGCCGCGGGATGCCCTTCCGCGCCAGCCCCGCCATCCCGATCCCCGCAGGACTTTCCCCGTTTTTTATAGAAGCGAGGCAAAGGTGAGTTGTCGGGTATCCTCGACAACCGCCCGCACACAGAGAGGGCCCTTGCCCAAGCGACGCAAGATGTACGCGATGCCGTCGGCGAT
>CALLYX010000315.1 GCA_937858775.1 uncultured bacterium
GTGCATCGACCTTCGGGTTCTTGTAGCCGCCCCAGTTGACGCCGACCGGCGCGATCTGGCCGGAGTGGAAAAAGCGGACGATGGCGTAGAGCGGATCGGAGGTGACATAGGCGATGTTGTTGGCGGTGATGCCGGCGTTCATCTCGTCCGCGGCGCCCTTGCGCCAGTGCGTATATAATGTCTCGAGCTCCACCACCTTGAATTCGACCTCGACGCCGATCTCCTTGAAGCTCTGCTGCAGGAATTCGTTCATCGGCAGCGACAGCATCTGGCCGGTGCCGCCCTGGGCGATGATGAAGGTGGCCTTCAGCGGCTTCTCCTTGGAGTAGCCGGCTTCCTGAACGAGTTTTTTGGCCGCCGCGACGTCGTATTTGAGCTCGAAGCCCGGCTTGCCGAACCACGGGCTCGACGGGTCGACCTGGCCCTTGGCGGGCTTGGCGAGACCGTTCATCAGTCCGACCACCGCGTCGCGATCGATCGCGAGGTTGAGCGCCTTGCGCACGCGCGGGTCGTCCAGGGGCGGGCGGGTCGTGTTGAAACGGTAGAAATACGTCACGAGGATCGTGGTCTTGTGGAAATCGGGGCGGTGCCGGAGGAGGTCGATCAGGTGCAGCGGCACGCCGGCACCGTCGACCCAGTCGGCCTCCCCCGTCATATACATGTTGAACGCCGTGCCCTCGTTCTCCGTCGGCAGGGCGTCGACGGTCGCGAGCCGGACGTTTGCCCGGTCCCAGTAGAGCGGATTCCGCGCGAGCCGTATGCGCCGGCTGGGGGCCCACTCCCTGAGGATGAACGGGCCGTTGCCCACGATTTTGCCCGGGCGCGTCCAGAGCTCGCCGTGCCTCTCGACGCACGCGCGGTTGACGGGGAAAAGCGTGTAGAAGGAGGCGAGGTACAGGAAGAACGGCGTCGGGGCCCTGAGCTCCACGACGAGCGTCCGCGGATCGGCTGCGCGGACGCCGACCCGCGAGAAATCCTTCAGCCCCCCGGCGTTGAAATCCTCCGCGCCGCGTATGTGGAAGAGCTGGTACGCGTAATACGCCGCGCCCATGGACGGATCGAGCGCGCGGCGCCACGAGTAGACGAAATCGTCCGCGGTCACCGGGGTCCCGTCGCTCCAGAGGCATTCGCGGAGATGAAAGGTGTAGCGGAGGCCGTCCGGGGATACCTCCCACGAACTCGCCACGCCGGGGACGATCCCCGTCCCGTCCGCGGCCCTGGCCGTCAGGCCCTCGAATATCGCGTTCGCGATCCTGTGCTCGGGCTGACCCGTCATGAGGGCGGGGTCGAGCGTCTGGATGTCGGCGCCGTTCTCGAAGGTGAAATCGGCGCGCTCCCCGCCGCCGCCGCACCCCCCCGCCCCCGCGGCGGCGGCCAGCATGACGGCGGCAACCGCGCCCCGCGCCGCTCCCCGGCCCGCCTTCACGAATACCTCCAGCACGCCACGCGGTGCCCCGGTTCCGGCTCTGCGAAGACAGGCCTCTCGCGGTGGCAGGGCGGCATCCTGAGCGGGCAGCGCGGATGGAATCGGCAGCCCGGCGGCGGCGCGGCCGGGGACGGCGGCTCGCCCCGTACCGCCCCCCCCGGCGCCCCGGCCGCGCGCCCGATCCCGGGCGCCGCGGAGATGAGCATCCGCGTGTACGGGTGGAGGGGGTTCCGGTAGAGTTCGTCCCTCCCCGCCTCCTCGACGAACGCGCCCAGGTACATGACCGCCACGCGGTCGGAGATATGCTCCACGACGCGCAGGTCGTGCGAAATGAAGAGGTATGCTATCCCCGCCTCGTCCTGGAGGTCCTCCAGCAGGTTGATGATCTGCGCCTGGATCGACACGTCGAGGGCGGAGACCGGCTCGTCGCAGACCAGGAGCTCGGGGCCGAGGGCGATGGCGCGGGCGATCCCGATCCTCTGCCGCTGCCCGCCGCTGAACTCGTGCGGGTAGCGGTTGATCGCGGCGGGCGGCAGGCCCACCCTGCGCAGGAGCCCCGCCGCCGCCTCGTCCGCCTCGGCCCCGCGCGCCAGGCCGTGCACGCGGAGCGGCTCGCCCACCGTCCCCCCAACCGTCATGCGCGGGTCCAGGGATGAGATCGGGTCCTGGAAGACGATCTGCATCCGGCGGCGCGCCCTCCGCAGCGCCTCGCCGGAGAGGCCGAGGAGCGGGACCCCGGCGAAAACGATAGAACCGGCGCTGGGCTCGATGAGGCGCAGGATCGACTTGCCGAGGGTCGTCTTGCCGCAGCCGCTCTCCCCGACGAGCCCGAGCGTCTCCCCGGCGGCGATCCGGAACGACACCCCGTCCACGGCGCGCACCGTCCCGGCGCCCCGCGAGAACGGCCCGCCCCCGGCGTCGTACTCCTTGGTGAGACCGCTCACCTCCAGCAGCATCGCACGAGTCCCTTCCGCGGGGGATCCCCCGCGGCCTCCCGCCGGGCCGCGTCCCGTCACGCGCGCACGCCCAGCATCCTCTCCAACGCCCTGGCGGCGCCGGCCCGGACGTCCGGCTCGACGCGGACCTCGTGCCGCATCCGCTCGAGCGATTCCGCGACCGCCGGGAGCGCGGTCATCTTCATGTTAGGGCAGAGCAGGCGCCTCGATCCGAGGTGGAACCGCTTGCCGGGGTTTTCGCGCTTCAGCCGGTGCAGGATCCCGGCCTCCGTCAGGACTATGAACTCCCCCGCCGGGGATGAGCGGACGAAGGAGAGCATCCCCGAGGTGCTGCAGACGCGATCCGCCATGGCGGTGACCGCGCTGCCGCACTCCGGGTGCGCGAGGACGACGGCGCCCGGGTGGGCGCGCTTGGCCTCGGCGACCTCTTCCGGCCTGACCCATGCGTGGGTGGCGCAATACCCCTTCCAGAGGATCAGCCGCTTCGCCGTGTGCGCCTGCACCCAGGCGCCCAGGTTCATGTCGGGCCCGAACAGGATCTCCCCCGCGTCGAGCGACTCCACGACGGCTACCGCGTTCGAGGATGTGCAGCAGATGTCGCTCTCCGCCTTGACCGCGGCGCTGGAATTGATGTAGGAGACCACCGGCCTCCCGGGGTGGGCCGCCTTCCACGCGCGGAGCTGCCCCGCGTCGAGCATGTCGGCGAGGGGGCAGCCCGCCTCGATGACCGGGAGGAGGACCGTCTTCGACGGGTTGACGATCGCCGCGCTCTCGGCCATGAAGTAGACGCCGCAGAAGACGATCACCCGGGCGTCCGTCGCCGCGGCGGCCCGGCTCAATTCGAGCGAGTCCCCCACGAAATCAGCGGCGTCCTGCACCTCGGAGCGCTGGTAGTTGTGGGCGAGGATGACCGCCCGGCGCTCCGCCTTGAGGCGGGCGATCACGGCGGCCGGGTCATCGGCGGAGTGCATGGCGCCCCCTGCGCGCGCCCCCCGGGGGGGCGAACGCGGTCACGGATCGAGGATGACGTTGTCGATGAGGCGGGTGGAGCCGACGCGCGCCGCCACGGCGAGGAGGGTCTTGCGGTCGACCCTGGCCGCCCGCTCGAGCGTGTCGGGATCGACCGCCTCCACGTACTCGGCGCGGACCAGGGGCGCCGCCCCGATGGCTCCGCGCACCGCCCCCAGGATCGCCTGCGGCTCGCTCACGCCCGCGCGCACCATCTCCCGGGCCTTTTCGAGCGAGGCGTTCAGGATCAACGCCTCCTTCCTCTCCCGCGCGCTCAGGTACCGGTTGCGCGAAGAGCACGCGAGGCCGCCCTTCTCGCGTACGATGGGCATCACGACGATGCGGACCGGGTAGTTCAGGTCGGCGACCATCTTGCGGATGACGGCGCACTGCTGCGCGTCCTTCTGGCCGAAATATGCCGTGTGCGGCCGCACTATGTTGAAGAGTTTCGCCACGACCGTGGCTACGCCGCGGAAATGCCCGGGGCGGGACGCCCCGCAGAGCTTCGTGGAAAGGCGCTCCTCGGCGACGAACGTGGAGTATCCTTTCGGGTACAGCTCCTCGCTCGTCGGCGCGAAGACGACGTTTACGCGGCACTCCTTCGCGATGGCGAGGTCCCTCTTCATGTCGCGCGGATACCGGGCGAAATCCTCCCCCTGGCCGAATTGGAGCGGGTTGACGAAGACGCTCACCACGAGGCGGTCGCACGCGGCTCGCGCCTCGCGCATAAGCATGGCGTGGCCGTCGTGAAAATACCCCATCGTGGGGACCAGGCCGATCCTCCTCCCCCTCTTGTAGTTGTGCTTGACGTAGCGCTGCATCTCCTTGACCGAGGTGATGACCTTCATCGATATCCTCCACGGGTCCCGTAACCGGCCTCCGCGCTTAAGGCCTTGCCGGATCCCCCCTCCCGCTTTCGGCGCGGCCCCCCCCGCGAGTGCGCGTTCACTGATATGAATGCCCGGCGTCCGGGTACTGCCCCCCGCGGACCTCCGCCGCGTAACGGCCGACCGCCGCCTTCATCCCGGCCCCGAGGTCCGCGTACACCTTCACGAATCGCGCCGCGCGCCCGGCGCACATCCCCAGGATGTCGTTCAGGACGAGGATCTGCCCGTCGCACGACGGGCCGGCGCCTATCCCTATGGTGGGGACCCCCACGGAGGCCGTGACCTTCGCGGCCAGCCCGGCCGGAAGGCACTCGAGAACCATGGCGAAGACGCCCATCCCCTCGAGAGCCCTCGCGTCGTCCAGTATCCGCCGCCCCGCCGCCTCGCCCCGGCCCTGCACCTTGTACCCCCCAAGGACCAGGAGATCCTGCGGCGTCAGGCCGATATGGCCGAGGACGGGCACGCCCGCCGAGACCGTGGCCCGGACGTGGGGCCCGATCTCTTCCCCCCCCTCGATCTTCACCGCGTGCGCCCCGCCCTCCTTCACGAACCTGCCGGCGTTCCGCACCGTCTCCTCGACGCTCACGCCGGCGGCCATGAACGGCATGTCGCCCACGAGGAGGGCGCGCGTGTTGCCGCGCGAGGCGGCGCGGGTGTGGTGGAGCATCTCTTCCATCGTTACCGGGATCGTCGACTGATATCCGAGAACGACCATGCCGAGCGAATCACCAACCAGAATGACATCAATACCGGCCTGGTCAACCAGCCGGGCAAATGGCGCGTCATAGGCGGTCAGCATTGAGAAGCTGCGGTTTCCCTTCCAGGATTGGAGTTCGGGGATCGTGACTTTGCTGGGCATGCGCTCTTTCTCCATTCATCAATTGGCACCGTACTGTGGCCTAGCGTAGTGGATGGCTGCTAAAAAATTCCCAGATCGCTTCTGTTGCGTCAATATCGTGGGTTGCTGGGTCATCTGGTGGCGGGTAGGCTGAATTGGGCCAGTTATGCC
>CALLYX010000316.1 GCA_937858775.1 uncultured bacterium
TCTCCATCCCGAGGGACCGCTTCGTCGTGCTGACGGGGCCCAGCGGCTCGGGCAAGTCCACCCTCGCCTTCGACATCGTATTCGAGGAGGGGCGGCGCATGTACCTGGACAGCCTCTCCGCGTACGTCCGCCAATACGTGACACCGGCCGCGAGGCCGGACGTGGAGGCGATCGACGGCCTTCCGCCGACGGTGGCTGTGGAGCAGCGCCTCGCCCGCGGCGGCGCGCGCTCCACGGTCGCCACCATGACGGAGGTGTACCAGTACCTTCGCCTCCTCTTCGCGAAGGCGGGCGTTCTACACTGCCCGGAGTGCGGCCTTGCGATAGAGCGCCGGAGCCCCGAGGCGATAGCCGCCGCCGTCGCGTCCCGCTACGGCGGCCGGGCCGCCACCTTCCTATCCCCGGTCGTCCGGGGGAGAAAGGGGGCCTACCGCGAGCTTATCGCCGGGGCGGAGAAGAAGGGGCGCCCCGGGGTGCGCATCGACGGCGGCATGCGCCTCTTCCGCTCGGCATCCGCCCCGCCCGGGTCGCTTGACCGCTACAGGGAGCACGACATCGACATCATCATCGGCTCGCTCAAGATCGGCCGCCGGGACGACGCCGCCCTCGCGGCGATGATCCGCGAGGCGCTCGACGCGGGCGGCGGGACCTTCTTCCTGCGGGCGGGCGGGATGCGCGAGGAGGTCTTCTCCTCCGCGCGCTCCTGCGCGAAATGCGGCCGGGGGTTCGACGAGGTCGATCCCGGGCTCTTCTCTTTCAACAGCCGCAGGGGCGCGTGCCCCGCGTGCGGCGGAACGGGGCTCGGCGAATCCTTCCAGGAGGCGTCCCTTGTCCCGGACGAGGGGAAGAGCATCTCCGGCGGCGCCTTCGCCGTATACGAGGCGGGCGTCTTCAAGGGCGGCGCGCGGGGGCGGATCGCGGCATACGCCGCCCGCATGGGGATCCCGGCGGACATCCCGTTCCGCGGGCTTGCCCCCCGACAGAAGAACCTGCTGTTCCGGGGCCGGCGGGGGGTCTTCGAAGGGGTGATACCGCACCTCGAGCGGATGCTCGCCCAGGGGGACGCCGAAGTGAGCGGCTATCTCGAGCGGTTCCGGACCGAGTTGCCGTGCGGGGGGTGCCTGGGCGGGCGGTTGAAGCCGGAGGCGCTCGCCGTGCGGGTCTGCGGCCGCTCGATCGCCGACTACCACAGGATGGACGTGGCGCGGGCGCTCCATCACTTCGGCCGGATGCGCGACGGGCGCGGGATCGCCGGCGGGATCATCGAGGAGATGCTCAACCGCCTCGGATTCATCGCCCGCGTCGGGCTCCCCTATCTCGCCCTCGACCGCCGCGCGGACACACTCTCGGGCGGGGAGGCGCAGCGCCTCCGCCTCGCCGCGCAGCTCGGCTCGCGCCTGCGGGGCGTCTGCTAT
>CALLYX010000317.1 GCA_937858775.1 uncultured bacterium
GCGACCCCGTTGGTTTTGCTTTGCCACACAACGCTTCTTTTCCTTCGCGCGATGGACCGGATGCCCATCCACGATCAGAAACAGAGGCCCGTCAACCTGCCGCACCAATCGCCGGAGAAACGCGGTAAACACCCTGGCCGTAAATCCCTTTCGATACACCATGAAATAGAGTTTCCCCCGGTTGTGAATCGCCGAAATCATGTTGCAGCGAAACCGCTGCCCCGTACCCGGAATCACGGGAGTCGCCCCCTTCCGGCCATACGTGGTACCAGTTTGATGATCGGAACGCATCCCCGTTTCGTCGCCCCGGAAATTCGATTGATATATGTAAGAAAACCCGGTTATCGGCGACTAATAAGGGTGAGGGCGCGAACATCCGGTCGGCGCGGCATCATTGGACGGGCGGCGTGGATCTGAGGGGGAATGGTATGCGTTTGGAGGGGCTGGGGGAACTGATCGGCACGCGGCGCGGGGCCGATGGCGGGGTCAAGGATCGGGGAGGGGATCGCCCGCGACGCGGTCCTCCACGGCACGGAGGCGCCCGCGCGCCTCCGCGAGGGACGCTGCGCGGAGCTCTGCGGTGACCACCTCGTCTTGTTCTCCGGCCACGGCGAGAATTTCGCCCCACGGGTCGACAATGGTGCTCCGGCCGTAACACGGCGGGGCGCCGGGGGGGAAGCCCGCCTGGTTCGGGGCAAGGAGGAAACAGCCCGTCTCGATCGCCCGGGCGCGGCAGAGGACATGCCAGTGTGCCTGGCCGGTGAACTTCGTGAACGCGGAGGGGGCCGCGATGACCTCGGCTCCGTCGAGCGCGAGGCGGAGCGTCTGTTCGGGAAAGCGGAGGTCGTAGCAGATGACCGCCCCGATGTCGGCGAGCGGGGTCCGGATGATGGGCGAGGGGTCGTCCCCAGCGGAGAGGTAGTCGCGTTCGTCGTGAGCTGACGGGCCGTGGAACTTGGCGCGGAAAAGATGGCGCTTGCGATATGTGCCGATCAAGGAGCCGTCGGGGGCGAAAGAGAGAAGGGTATTGTAAGGTTTCCCGCCTTCGCGCCGCTCGGGAATGCTGCCCGGGATGAGATATACGGCTGCTCGGCGCGCTAGCTCGGCCAGGCGTTCTGTCAGTTGGCCGGGGACGGCGGCCGCGTGCGCCGAGATGGCCCCCGGCGTTGATGGACATGAGAAGAGTTCGGGTCCGCAGACCAGCTTTGCGCCGCGCGCCGCGGCGTCCAGGACGCCCTCCTCCAGGCGGCGGAGGTTGGATTCCGGGTCGTCCGAGACCTGCAACTGAACGAGGCCGGCGGTAAAGGACTTCATGGCGAACCCGTAAGCGGGCGTGGAACGGGTGAACGGCCTCAGTAGTGGGGCATGCGGGCGTTCGAGGTGTTCGCCTTCCGGATAACCTGGCGGACTTTCATCCCCTGCTCCACCGCGGTCTTGCCCGTCGCCCGCTCGATCAGCATCTGTCCGCCGGAAGGCGGCGGCTGCGGCGGCCGGGACGAGCGGGATACCGCCGCGGCCCCGGCCGGGGCGTGCGCGGATTTGTGCACGTATTGGAAATAAAGCGCGATCGCGACAATAAGAAGGACGATGAAGAGCAGCGCCCTCATTCTTCCTCCATGGCCGATGAAAACGGCCAGCGGAACGGCGTGCCCGCGACAACCGATAATATCCATCAATCCATGCCGCGTGTCAACAGGTGCGCGGCCCCGGAGGGACGGATGGCGCGGGGGCCGTGTATATCCCGGCCGACCGAATGGCGCGGCAAGGCGCGCGCCTGCGGCGAAGGCGCGGGATTTGCGCGTGTCGGCGGGGGAGGGGATCTCCGCACGTGTCACCGTCCATTTAGGCGGCTGGGCGCGCATGGGGAGGTGATGACGCCGAATTATGCCGGGGGTGGATATTCCCATGCTGGCGCTTCACTATACCCATGCCCGGCAAAAGGTTGGGCGAGGCGGATCAAGCGGATCGCGTGTGCCGGACAGGTCGCGGGGGCGGTGGTATGTATATTATTCACGGCGGGGAAGCAGGGGGTTGTCAGCGCGGTTCACGCCCGCGGCTAAATCCTCGGGCCCGATCTGAATGACGCGCGAATCGAAGAAACCGCGAATGGCGGCTGGCACGGCGGGAGGGGATCCTGAGGGGACGAGGCCGGCGGCGATTGTCCAAGCCCCGGGGATTGTCCCGTAGGGGATCGCGGGCAGGTCGAGGACGCGGCGCGATACGGGGGCGGCGAGACCGGCGACGCCGCGCATGAAGGGCCGGACGCCGGGAGTGACGTTATCGTGGGTTCCAGGGGCGCACGAGAAGAGCCCCGCCGGACCGGCGAGCACGACATACGCGTCGAAACGCTCCGCCACCGGGCGGACGATCACCGTCACCGCCAACGGGTCGCCCGCGGATGCCGCGTCGCTGCTCGGCGTAAGGCGCAGAAGGGGGGCGAAGGCGAGGACCGCGCCGCCCCCTGGCGCCCCGCCTACCGCCGCGTAGGCGGGGCCGCCTGGAATGGCCAGAAGATCGTAGACATTCTTCGCGTCCTCGAACGCGGCAACGGGCCGCCATCCCCGGCCTCCGGGGGCTGGCGTGTGGATCGCCCCGTCCGTGCCGGTCCCCGCGAAGAGGGCGTCGAAAACGGTCGCGAAGCTGAAGACCGCATACGCGATGGGGCTCACCCTGCCCGCCGCCAGCCACTGCGGGCCGTCCCACCGCAAGACGAAGACCGTCCCGTCGCACCCGGCGTAGATTTCACCACTGTCCCCTTCGGCCAGTCGAAAGGTGCGCGGGACGCCCGGCGGGCCGCCCGTCGCCTCCCATCGTTCCCCCTCGTCGCGCGTAACGAACACCCCGTTGTCCGTACCGGCGTAGACGGCGCCGTCGGATGCGGCGAGGAGGCAGTAGACGTAATGCGCGCCGGCGAGATCGCCGGTCTCGTTCCATTCCCCGCGGTCGCCGCGCATCGCGAAGACCCTGCCCTCGGGGCCTGTCCCGGCGTAGAGGGGGCCGCCGATGCTCCGCGCCAGCGACTTCACCTCGGACGCCCCCGGCGCGTTGAGCGCCACGTCCCATGACTCGCCGCCGTCGAGGGTTCTGTAAAGGATCCCGGTCGGCGATGCACCGGCGTACACGACCCCGTCAACGCCCTCGAGGAGGGCGTATACCTGCCTAGCCCCGGGAAGTTGGGCGGTGGGGATCCATGCCGCTCCGCCATCCGTGCTTTTGTAGACCCTGCCGTTCGGGCCGGTCGCCGCGTAGAGGGCTTCGTCGGATGCGGCGAGGAGGCGGAAGACATCGTCCGCGTCGGGAATGGCGGGGGGATGGGCACGGACCGCCGCCGTTCCCCACCCGGACGCTGTCTTCCGCCTCGCCGCCGCATCCGGCGCAGCCCGCTACGCGGCGACCGGCGCGTCCGACACCGGGTACACAAGCAGGGCTGGCGGAGCGGCACGGATATCGGGCGCCGCGCTCCCCGGGGCGGGGCAGGTCGAGGCGCAGTTGGTCGGTGGTGATGCCGAAGAAGCTGTTGGCGCCGCCGATCAGGTCCAGGTACTCGGTACCCTTGATGAAGAAGACGCCCTTGTGTGCAAACACATAGAACAGGGTGAAGAACAGGCCGGCAATCATGCCCGAGATGGCGCCTTCCTTGTTCATCTTCTTGCTGAAGATGCCCATCATGATGGCCGGGAACAGCGAGGAAGCGGCAATGCCGAAGGCCAGGGCCACGGTACCGGCCGCGAACCCCGGGGGGTTCAGGCCCAGCCAGCCCGAGATGACGATGGCCACGGCCATCGAGATCTTGCCGGCCAGCAGTTCACCCTTCTTACCATACAGATAGCAGGCACCCGCGCCGACAAACTCCAGACTGGCGCCCACGGGGATTTCTGCGGGAAATTTGATTGTTGCACCATTGATGGTGAGCACGGGATTGCGCATGGGAATCTCCACCAAGGGAAGCGCTTTAACGGGACTGATCAGGCAGTCAACATTGCCACCGGGCGGCAGATTATTCAGCCACAGCGAAAAAGACTCTACCGCCTTATAGTCCACATGCTCACGATACACGCTGTAGGAATCGCCGTAGGGCCAGCCGAGCTTCATTACGTTTTCACTCTCAAATTCCACCAGCGTAAAGTAGCGCCAACCTGTAAAATCGAGGGTGATGTAGTGATCACCAATGCCGCCCGCAGCGGTATGT